>JBDSEP010000215.1:0-5871 GCA_039919985.1 Tepidiformaceae bacterium
TTCGCGCGGAATCCGGCGTGGGGTGAACTTCGACCCTAAAGACCGTGGCGTAAGGGAGGAAGACCTGAATCACATGTTCGTGGTCCTCACTCGAAGTCTGGAGCGCCACCCATTGGTCCGCCACGCCAGCGATGCCATTGACGAAGTGAGTAGAGCCATCGACGGTCATGAGCTCGACCACAGGCAGCGTGCACTGGGTCTGGCTGCAGAATGCCTGGATCGCCTGGGGGAGCACCTGCTCGAAGAACGTCCGGTCGAAGGGCAGCCCGCTCGGCAAGACCGAGGGTTGGGGCTGCGTGACGCCACTCACAACGCCCGGGGGAAGGTAGAGCACACGCTGGGGTTGAGTCATACCGCCTAGCGTAGCAGGCGGCACGATTCTAACGGAGGGGTCTACGCGCGAACGCCGGTGAAGGTGCCGGAGCCGAATGCCCCGAAGGCGACAGAGCCAGAGAGTGCTTCGCCCTCTACCTTGCCGTCGAACTTCAATTCCATCTGGCCCACGGGGCTGTTGACGGTGGCAGACCACTTGGCGGTGTCGCCATCGACGGTGCCAGCGAGCGGCACGGAACCTGCGGCCCCGCCGAACGTGCCGCCAAGGGTGTCCCCGTCAGCCGTGAAATCTGCGGTTGCTTCGCGAGCGCCCATCGGGGACTGCATTGTTATGTTCCACTTGCCATCGATAGCCACAGGTCATGCTCCAGTTTTAGTTTGCGCTCGCAAGGGCGACGTCCAGCACGATACCACACTAATCCGAACGTTGTTCGGATTTCCAGGGGACGACATTTCGAGAGGAAGGGTGCCACTGCGCGACGGCGGTGGCTACACTGGAGCGACCGGAGGCCCGCTATGGCAGACACGAACGGATCGCAGCCCACGCTCTTCGCGCCAGAGGCGCTCGCGACGCTTTCGCGCGCGGTGCACGCCTGGGAGGAGGGGCCACTCGCCAGGACGCTCCAGCGGTCGCCAGAGCGCGGCGAGGCGTTCGCCACGAGCAGCGCACCAGTGGAGCGCATGTACACACCTTTGGATATTGCGGGCTTGGACTACGACCGGGACCTCGGGTTCCCCGGGGAGTACCCGTTCACGCGCGGCGTCCAGCCCACGATGTATCGCGGACGCTACTGGACCATGCGCCAGTACGCCGGGTTCGGCACTGCGGAAGAATCCAACGAGAAATTCCGCTACCTGCTCTCGCAAGGCCAGACGGGGCTCTCGGTGGCCTTCGATCTGCCGAGCCAACTGGGGTACGACTCGGATGACCCGATGGCCATCGCAGAGGTCGGCCAGGTCGGAGTTGCGATCGATTCGCTGTACGACATGGAGACGCTTTTCGCAGGCATCCCGCTGGACAAGGTCTCTACGAGCATGACGATCAACGCGCCAGCGGCGGTGATGCTGGCGATGTATATCGTGGCGGCGGAGAAGCAGGGCGTGAACGCGGAGAAGCTCAACGGCACAGTGCAGAACGACGTGCTCAAAGAGTATGTCGCGCGCGGCACGTACATTTTCCCGCCCTCACCGAGTGTGCGGCTGGCGGCGGATATCATGGCCTACTGCGCGCGCAATGTGCCGCAGTGGAACACGATCAGTGTGAGCGGCTATCACATCCGTGACGCTGGTTCGACGGCCGCGCAGGAGATCGGCTTCACCTTTGCGAACGCCTGCGCGTACATCGATGCGGCACTTGCGCAGGGGCTGGAGATCGACGAATTCGCACCCCGCATCAGTTGGATCTTCAATACGCACAACAATTTCTTCGAAGAGATCGCCAAGTACCGCACCCTGCGACGGCTATGGGCGCGGATGCTGAAGGAGAAGTACGGGGCGAAGGACCCGCGCTCCATGATGCTTCGTACCCACACGCAGACGGGAGGAAGCACACTCGTTGCGCAGCAGCCCGAGAACAACATCGTGCGGGCCTCCATCCAGTCGCTGGCGGCGGTGATCGGCGGGGTGCAGAGCATCGCGCTGAGCTGCTTCGACGAAGCGCTCGCCCTTCCCACCAACGACGCCCAGCGCATCGCCCTCCGCACCCAGCAGATCATCGCCCACGAGACCGGCGTGGCCGACACGGTGGACCCGATGGCGGGAAGCTACTTCGTAGAGAGCCTGACGAACGAACTGGAAACCAAGGCGCGCGAGTATATGGCGCAGATCGAGAAAATGGGTGGCTCGGTGCGAGCCATTGAGAGCGGCTGGATGCAGACGCAGATCTCCGAGGCGGCGTGGGAGTACCAGCGCGACGTGGACGAGAAGCGCGAAATCATCGTGGGGGTGAACGATTACCAGGATGACGGCGGAGCGGCGCGTGGGGCGATCTTCAGCGTGGACCGCAGACTGGTGGACCACCAGTTAACGCGGCTCGCGCACCACCGCGAGGAACGCGATTCAACCGCAGTCGCGGCGACTCTCGCGGATCTCGAACTCGCCTGCGCGGGGAGCGCGAACCTGATGGAGCCGATCCTCGCCTCGGTACGGGCGTACGCGACGCTCGGCGAGATCTGCGGCGCGATGCGGAAGGTGTTCGGCGAGTACAAAGCGCCGACGGTGATCTGAGTGAAAGCTCGCCTGGGGCTAATCCTGGCTTCCACCGGGATGCTCGTTTCCTGCTCGGACGGAGGCGGTGGAGAGTCGGCTTCATCGACGCCGGGCGAGCTGGCCACCCGGACAACCGCCGTCTCGGCTCCAGCGACCCAGCCGCCCGCGGCCCCCTCGCAATCCGCCACGCCTCTGGGCGATCGTGTCGAACTGATCGAGGCGGCGAGGACTGGCGATGCGCCCGCGGTGCGGGATCTTCTGGCGCGCGGCGCGAACGTGAACGTCCGCGCCGGCGATGGCCTGACTCCGGTGATGGCGGCGGCCCGCGACGGCCATGTCGAGACAGTCAGGCTGTTGACCGCAGCCGGCGGGGATGTGAACGCGAAGGACAGCACGTTGGAGAACGCCTTCTCGATAGCCGCGATCAACAACCACGTTGAAGTGCTGCGCCTGACGATCGCCGCCGGGGCAGACGTCAATGCCAAGAATCGCTTCAATGGCACGGCGCTCATCGCCGCCTCCGATCGTGGCAACGTCGAGGTGGTGCGCGAGCTCCTCACGACCAAGATCGACGTGGACCACGTGAACCGGCTCGGCTGGACGGCGCTGTTGGAGGCGATCATCCTCGGCGACGGCGGGAGCCGGCACACGGAGATCGTGCAGCTCCTAGTCACTTCGGGCGCCAGCGTCACCATTGCCGATGCCAGCGGCGTAACGCCGCTTCAGCACTCCCGCTCTCGTGGCTACGCAACCATCGTCGAGATCCTCCAGAGAGCGGGCGCGCGTTAGTCCACGCGGCCCACGACACCGGCGGCCCTCAGTTCGGCCACCTCCGTGCCAGAAAAGCCGAGTTCGCGGAGGATGGAGTCGGTGTCCGCGTCCAGCGGCGGAGAGGAAGCCTGGATGCGCGTGGGTGTACGCGACATGCGTATCGGCGAAGCGAACGTCTTGTATGGCCCGATGAGTGGGTGGTCCAGCTCGACCACGAACTCGTTGGCCAACACCTGTTCGTCGTGAAAGACCTGCGACGGAAAGTTGAACGGTCCGCAGGGCACACCGCCGGCCTGGAAGGCGACAATCCATTCCTTCGTGGTTCGTTCGCTGAGGGTGGACTCGGACTGACGGATCATTTCGGTTAGGCGCTCGTATCCTTCGGCGGTCGAGATGTCGAACTCGGCCTCGAACCGCGGGTCCACCACGCCGGTCACTTTGCGAAAGCGGGCGTTCAGTGCAGGACTCAAGCAGCCGATCGAAATGAAGCCGTCCCTGGTGCGGTAGTGGCGGAAGTAGATGTTGCCGTACGCGCCGCGCATGAAGTGCTTCTCCCAGACGGCGCGCTGCTCTTCGTAACCGGCGCCACGCGCCTGCGCCTCCGCAAGGTCCGCATCGAAGGCCTCCTCCAGCGGCGGGTCTGTCGCCGCGAACCAACTCACGAGCTGGTTGGCGAGCGTGAGACCGGTGCCCAGGAGCGACGTCTGCACGCGCTGGCCCTCCCCGGTCTGGTCCCGGTGGCGGAGGGCCGTGACCACTCCGAGCGCGGAGAGAAAGCCCGTGCCCATATCGATGTACGCCGGGCGGATATTCTGCGGCGCGTCTCCGTTGGAGCGCGCGGTGATTGCGCCGGACCCGGACATGCCCTGGACCACGACGTCGTAGCCACCGGCCTGCCCGAACGGCCCCTCCTCTCCGAGGGGGACGTTTTCGACCACGATCAGGCCCGGGCGAACCGCCGCAAGCTGGTCGTATGTCAGCCCGTATCTCGGCAAATCAGAGGGCTTCAGGGAGACGAGCACGGCATCCGCCTGGGCGACGAGGCGCTCGATCAGAGCGCGAGCTGCGGGATTGGCGATGTCCACGCAGAGGCTGCGCTTGCCCCGATTGAGCACCGTGAAGCCCTTGCTCTCGCCGGAGATAATTGGCATCTGCGTCTTGCGGAATGCGTCGCCTTCTCGCGGCTCTACCTTGATGACGTCGGCGCCCATATCTGCGAGCAGCAAACCGCAGATGGGCATGGCCATGGCCTGCGCGAACTCCACCACACGGATCCCGGTGAGTGCGCCGGGCAGCGTGCCGTCGTCGAGGCTCGGGCGTAGGCTCACCCTACCTGACCCGGCGT
The DNA here is from genome assembly GCA_039919985.1 of Tepidiformaceae bacterium. Classification (GTDB taxonomy): domain Bacteria; phylum Chloroflexota; class Dehalococcoidia; order Tepidiformales; family Tepidiformaceae; genus PNKC01. The sequence continues at coordinate 4,658 of JBDSEP010000215.1, forward strand.
GGGACCAATCGTGGAGATTGGGTCGCAACGTATGCTCAAGCTTCAGTTCTCCTGGATTCAGCCTTGCCCTCTGGGGCGGCCGCCGGATCATAGCCCATCCAATCGCCTTCGATGGAGGAACCCACCTTGGAGCTAGCGAAGAATCAGATAGATGTTGGCCTTTTCACCAATAACCTGGAACCGATGCTCGAGTTCTGGCAGCGCGAAGTCGGCCTGGCGTTCCAGGAGATGCTGCCCACAGGAGGCGGCAATCGGCAGCATCGGCATGCAATGAATGGCTCGGTGTTCAAGCTGAATCACTCTCGTGATCCACTCCCAGAATCGCCCCCGGCCGGGTTCCGCGAGCTGCTGATTGCGCGAGATGGAGTGGAGCGAGCGACCACCCTCCAGGACCCGGAAGGCAACCTGGTGACGCTGGTGCCGCGGGGCGAGAACGGAATCGTTGGCATCGCGGTACGCTACGGAGTCCGCGATCTCGCCGCGTTTCGGCGGTTCTTCGGCGAGCAACTGGAGTTGGAGGCCGTATCCACCGACACCTACCGTTGTGGTACTTCGCTACTGAACCTCGAACACGACCCCGACGCCGCCGAGGCGGGCGAGATGCGCGGGCCGGGATTCCGGTACATCACGATTCAGGTGCGGGACGTGGAGTTCGAACATGCCCGCGCGGTCGACCGTGGGGCAACCCAAGGTCGACCGCCAGTCACGCTGGGCAGCACGGCTCGCATCTCATTCATCCGCGATCCCGGCGGCAACTGGATCGAACTCTCGCAGCGCGCCTCGTTGACCGGTACGCTGGAACCGGCGACGGACCGATAACGCGTCTCGGAGGGACGGCTATGAAGAGACCTCGATTCCCGCGCTCTCCTCTGCACACCGCTCTCTGGGTGGACGCCACGTTCGAACTGGTTGGTGGCACCATGCTCCTCGCGCTGCGCGGGTCGGTCGCCGACTGGTTGAACGTGGACCGCAATTTCGTCTCGTTGGCGGGCGCCGTGTTCCTGGTAGCGGCGATCGCGATTGCCGCAATAGGATTCAAGGCGGAGCCGTCGCGCTCCGTTGTCTCGGCACTTGCCGCGTTCAACGCGCTGTGTGGCGTGGTGATCTGGTGCGTAGTTGCGTCGAAGTGGTCGGAGATCACGCCGGAGGGCCGCTGGCTGGTGGCCGCCGCTGCCGATTCGTTGATCGCCGTCGCACTCCTCGAGTTTCTCGCC
>JBDSEP010000222.1:0-17903 GCA_039919985.1 Tepidiformaceae bacterium
GGATGTACTTCACCTTACTCTTGCTGCCCTTGGTTTCAGGAAGGACGGGCGCGGGGCCACCGAGGGAGCCGGTGGCCGACGCCGACGTGGGAGACGCCGACGCGCTGTTGAAACCGGAGATCGTGAGTAGCGCGCCACCGCCTCCCGAGCCATTCTGTTGGGAGGAGACGGCGAGGTCCTCCTGCTTTTCGGCGGGGGCATCCAGCTGCGGGTTCATCGCGGCGACTTCCGGGGGAACGCCGTTGGTAACCGCCGGTGGTTGGTTGGCGGCAGGTTTGCCTTTCTGCACCGGCGCCGGCGGCTCTTTCACGCCCAGTTCCTTCTCTTTCCAGAAGGCCATGAGGTCCGCGAAGCCAGCTCGCTGGATTGTTGCTACAACCTGTCGGCCGATCGGCCGCAAGGAACCTGCCGCCGGGATGGAGGCTGGATTCCGGCGGCTCGCGAGGAGTTGGCCGGCTGCCCTGTTGCCCATCGAGCGCTGCAAGCCGAGGACCTGCGAGGCGCTGTACTTCTTGTTGCCATCGGGCAGCTTCTCCGCTGCGGGCCCCTGGACCGCTTCCATTTCTTCCGCGGGCGCGCGCGAGGGGCGAACGCTGCGCATGGCAGGCTTGGGTTTATTCAGGCGAGACTTGGGTGCCCTTCGGTCCATGGTAAAGCGCCCTCCCAGAGCCACGTCGCGAGGAATCTGCGCCGCCGGACCGTGCAATCGGGCCGAACGAACGCCACGTCGTCCGGATAGTACCAGAAACGCCGCGCCGCCGACGAGGCGTCGCGGACGAAGTCCTTTGCGTCCAGCGAGGCCGCCGCTGCCACAGCGGTGCTCAGGCAGTGCAAAAACGAATCTGTAGAGTGGCGTCATATCCAGCCTGCTCGCCGTACCGATCGTTCAACTTCGCCACGCCTTCCCCGACCACCGCGACCTGCTTGTGGAACCCTCGTACCTCGATTGGCGCCCGTACCTCGGAGCTCCCAAGAGATGCATCCAGGTAGCGCAAACGCGGCCGGGTCCGGTTGACCAATCAAGCTGTCGGCCGGCTTCAGCGGCCGGCGTCAAGAGACCGGCCGGCTGGAAATTTAGTCGTGGTAGGCCCGGCGAGATTCGAGGGCTGCCCGTCACCCGCGGCAGCTGGACGCACCGGGCGTGTGGGCAGTAGCGCGGCCCTCTGCATGCGTGGCTTTTTTGCACGTGGTCGGTACCGAAGTTCGAGAAGCCCGGGCTGTCCTTCGCGGGCGCAACGCAGTTGGCGGCTGATGCACTGCCAGGGGATGCAAGCAGGGTCTCCCCGGAGAGCATGCCGGCGACTGCCAGCCCCGCAACGAAGCGCTTAGGGACCGTCGATGTTGGTTGAACTTCATAGGTAATTTCCAGTGAACTCAGATCTGTCGCGCGGCACTACGCCGGGTGCCGTCGCGGTGGACGACTCTAGGTACATCCCAGTTCTGGCCACTGTTGAAGATCAATGACACTTGGATCACTACACGCGATTTTGCAACATTCAGCCGCTTGTTAACTTGCGGTGGTCCGAAACGGGACTCGCGGTCCGGCGGGCGTGAATGTGGGGCCATCCGTGACCTCGCGGGAACCGAAGTTCTAGACGAGCTTTCTACAGGTCTTAGCGAGAATCTGTCCTAAAAGCTGGATGCTGTCAGCGATCTGTCAAATGATTTTGTTAAGTACACGTGTGTTTCTTATTGTCTTGTCTATATTCAGATTCTTGGTAGGCCTTTCGACGTCCGCACCACTACGGGCGAGTCCGTCGTGAAGTCCAATCTCCCAAGCGCTCCCGGGCAACAGCGCCTCGGTGTGAGCACCGAGAGAAAGTCAGGGGCTGGCACCGGTGCCGGGCAGGTGGCGGAGTAGTATTCTTTCCTCGCAATGGCGATGCGCCGTAGCAGAAGGAGTTCCACATGTCAGTGATTGGTCCACGCCTCGCCGCGGTGCTAGGGATAGCGTTTGCGGTCCTTCTCTTTCTGGGAGTCGCCTCGTTAAGCGTTCCGCACGAGGTCAGCGATCAGGAGATAGTCGACTGGTGGCGGGACAGCGCTAACCAGAACGCTGCCATCATCAGAATGTACTTCGTCGCCTTTTCGGCCCTCGCCCTTGTCCTGTTCCTTGGCCATCTGCGCGAACGGCTGAACGGCGAAGGTGGTACAGCCGGAAACCCAATGTTTGCGGTAGGCACCGGCGCATTCGTCACGATTCTCTCATCGGCTGCGATGCGAGGAGTGATCGGTGGGGGCGGTGAAGAACAACGAACCTCTCCCCGGCGTGGATACGCTGCGCTACTTCCCGCAGGTCGCCTACATGCTCATGAGCATGTCGCTCATTGCGATAGCGGCGAGCCTCGTGCTGCTCTTTCTCGGCGTGCGGAAGACATCCGTGTTCCCCGCATGGTTTGGCTACGCGAGCTTGGTCACGGGCATCGTACTGTTTGCGGGCACTCCGTTTGTCGGGCCGTTCATGATCCCAGTGGTGCTGCTGTGGACTATCGCCGCCAGCGTGGTGACATGGCGCTACACTCCGCAAGAAGCGAGTTCCGACTTCGTGAAGTCGCCGGTCTCCGCGTAGTTTGGCCGCCGGGAGCGAGCTTGTTGAGGTGTCGGGTGCCCTGTGGATAGGACTTTGTATCTATACGTATTGTCCAGCTTCGTTTCCTAGGAAGCGACCAACGACAACGACGGCGGCGGCGATTGGCGGAGAACCACGGCGACGATCTGGCGTTCTATCAGCATGCGGGTCGTCAGCAATCCTGGCAGACGATGCAGTTGGGGGCGTACCGCAGGTCACAGGGCGTTGCCCAGGAGATGACTTTGCCTGCCCGTCCGTGGGGGTTCGAGTTGAAGGAGATCAAGGGTAAGGTGCTCCGGTGGCGGGGAGACGAGAGCGCGGCGCTGGCAAACGCCGCCCGGAAGATCGCCGCGAGCCTAGCGCATCGCAAGGGTTCGAACTGAGCATCTGCATCCGGATCAGGAAGCGATAGAAGGAAGAGATTGTCGGGATGCGGGAACCGATGGTGATCGCCGCGGGCTCCCGCCCGGACAGTCCCTTGCCGAAGCAGAATCCCATGACCTCCGCGCTCGTCACGAGTTCGGGCGAATTCTGCATGCGGACGAAGAAGTAGCGGAGAACGCGGCTGTAGCTCTGGGACGGTGCGAAGGGACCCGGTGCGCCGGTGCTTCTCGGCCAGGAAGGCGTGGAGGGACTTGTTCTCACTTCGTGGGATCGGTGGTTTGAGGCAGGAGGTACGTGTTCGTGTTCATCGCGCCGTACTACTGCGCAGGTTCGCGGACAAAGCAACTCGCTGACCCGCTCCTTTGCGCGCAGACCGGGTGACGCTACACTCTCGGCCTCGGGGGAGTCTCCAATCGTGGACGAGATTAACGGCCCGGAGCAACGGAGGGATTGCAAATGAGCTACGTGACAGTCATCGGACTTGGCGCGATGGGCTCGGCTCTCGCTGCAACTCTCCTTAAGAAGGGGCATGCCGTCACGGTTTGGAATAGAACGGCCATGAAGGCTGCGCCACTCGTCGAAGCCGGGGCGACTTCAGCACAAACGCCATTAGAGGCAGTGGCCGCGAGCCCGCTCACGATAGTCTGCGTTAGCAATTACTCGGATTCACGAGAGGTTCTGGACAAAACGCAACAGGGCCTAGCTGGCCGAATGCTCATCCAGCTCACCACGGGCAGTGGCACCGAGGCAACAGAACTTAGCAACTGGGCGAATGGCTGCGGAGCCGCATATCTGGATGGCGTAATCCTGGCGTATCCGAGCGAAATCGGTGGGGCAGAGACTTCTTTGTTCGTGGCCGGCAGCGAGGACGATTGGGCAAGTTGCGAACCGGTCATTCGCGACCTGGGCGGAGGTTCACAATATCTGGGACCGAATTTACGCGTACCTTCGACTCTTGATGCGGCGCTAAACGGACCGCTTCTGGGCATGGCGATTGGCGTTATACACGGTGCGTTGATGTGCGAAAGCGAAGGATTTCCAGTCGCAGCGTACGCTGCGTTGCTTCCCGCGATGTTGCCGGTTATCGGCCACCAATCAGAACACCTTGCGACAACCATCGCTCAAAACCGCTTCGGGAGCCCCGAGGCAGCACTAAACACTTACGCGGCGGGCCTCAGCCTGTGGGTGCAGGACTCCCAAAGTCGCGGCATCAATGCAGAGTTCCCGGAGTTCTTGGACGGCCTTCTCAAGCGCGCCGTGGCAGCTGGCTACGGCGATGAAGAACTCTCGGCTCTGATCAAGCTACTTCGCTGACACCGGTGCGGCGAAGCTTGACCACCTTGGCCACCCGTTGCTCCGGTGGGTCCAGTCGATCCTTGATGCCTGGACCGGTTCCATTGAATTGCCGTCTCGCCCTTTGCCACAGCCCACGCGAGACGCAGTTCTTATTGTCTACCCTAGATTCAGAATTTGGTAGGCCCGGAGAGATTCGAACTCTCGACCAATGGATGCGCCATGATCACTCGCCCTCATAAGCAGGGCGGCCATAGACACTTTCCACGTCCTCCGGCGACTGCGGCGTCCGTTCCGAGAAGGGGGTCACTGGCGATTCCACGTCCCGCACCTCGAGCTAAGGAAGCCCTTGTCGCCCGGTGCTATTTGCACGAGGCCAGAGGCTCCCGTGTTCTCATTCGCGATGATGTTTGAAACGCCGCCCGAGAAGTCGCGTAACCGAGCCCAATAACACGACGTGCCGCCCGTCGACTTCCATAGGCCAGGATTGATATCAACCCCAACAATGAATGTTCCGTCGCCAAACGGCGCATCTGGGCCGGACGTGATCGCGGACAGGTCCTGAGTCCATCTCGCGCAGCGAGTGGAGTTGAAAGCTACGTCGCTCGATCCGATCGTCACGACCGCTGGGCCATTGGTGTTCTCGTTCGCGATTATCTCGCCGACGGTGCCACCCAGTCCCTTCAACCGTTCCCAGTAGCAGCTAGGACTGGCTGACCGGGTGCGGTAGGTGGCATAGGATACCTCGGAGCCAACTTGCTTTTTCCCAGAACCGAAGCTGAAGCCCGCCGGCTCTGGCGTTGCTGTCGGCGGGGCTGGCGTCGACGTAGGCCTCGGGGTCTCAGTGGGCTTAGGGGTGTTCGTCGACTTCGGCGTGTTAGTAGCTTTGGGCTCTTCGATGGGCTCCGACGTGTTCGTAACAGAAGCGGTCTTGCCCGCTTCTGCCCTGGCAGGATTGTCGTCGTCACTGGTCGGCGTGATAAGTCCACCGACAATCATCAAGGCGAGGCTCGCACCGAGGACGCAGACGGCCCGCTTGCGGTTTGTGACGCGGACTCGCTCGATTGGCTTCACCAGAGTTACGAGCCCGACAATGAGGCCGACAAGGCCGATGAAGATGAGGAGTCCGCCGAAGAAGGCCACGCCTGCCCGCCTTTGTGAAGAAGTGAGGTAACATTACGGGATCTGTCGACACTTGCGACATTCATAGGACGTCGGGTGATAGCTCGAGGCTCTGTCGTCGTGGTTCGTCGTGTGGAGCGATAAGTCCCACCCACCGTTCAAACGCCCACCTTCGCGCCCCCTCATGTCGTTCTTGAAATCGCAGAGGTAGTTGCGCGCGGGCCCGAGATACCTTGGCCGGCAGTAGCTCGGCCGCCGACGCTACGCTCGGGGCCGAGCTTCTCGCCACTCCGCGCGTGATGTGCCCACGGCGATAGCGTTTTATTGGCCACGGAGGGGCCGAGTCCTCTGGAAGTACGCGCGCGGCGTCGGGGTTGTCAAAATGACTTTGTTAAGTAGGCGTAACTTTCTTCCATTAAGCGAGAGGACTGCGGCTCCGACGGGCAGACCCCGGCAGCAGCTTATCTTTGCGGCATTTGCACGATTCGGGAGACTGCGACGGCGCCGTTGACACAGCATCGCAAGCCCAGATTCCTCACTGGAATCACACAGAAGTATACGAGATTGGTACAATGGGGTACCCCGGTGTCCCCGATGGGGCTGCCGAGCTCGAGCACAGTACAGGGAGGTACCATGGACAACCGAACAACCGTACAACCGTTCGATTGGGGGGCGATCGCCGCGCTCGATCAGGAAGGCCAAAACAGCGCAGTGTTCGCTGCCTACTCGGCGATGGCGGATACGGACGAGACGAACCGGCGAGCAGCCCTTCGCTCCGCGATCGATACGATCTATGGCCTACCCGATGCGAACTTGCGCTCCTTGACGGAAGCTCGGCTGCGGTCCTGGCTGGCGATGCCGCCAGAGAGTGCGGCGCTCGTTGGCAATTCCTTCGAAGCGGCGATGGATGAGATGCCCGCACGCATCGCTATGCGGCGAGTCACGGTCGTCCAGTCCGTGGCGTTCGCATTTCCGGCGGAGGAACTGGCGCGGCTCCAGAAACTCGTGCCGCGAGTCCTCGGTGACACCCCTCTGCCAGTACCAAAGATGTCCAAGGGGACGCCCAGTAAGCGGCCCTGGTGGAAGTTCGGGCAGAAGTCCTAGGTTCCTACCCGCCAGCTGGAAGGAGTGCGCCAGGACCGACGCACGCGACACCTCGACGCTACAGCCCTCCAGGAACTTCCGTTCCTCGGTATTCTCGAGGCGCTTGGCCCAGGCGGCGGTAGTGGCGGTAGGCTGCGCGGGTTATCGGTCACGGGAGGGAGTGTAGCGAAGCTCAGGATAGTGCACGGATTCCGACCTTCGAGGGAGGCCTTCCGCCTCACGGCTGATCCGGGAGTTGCGGACGGAGCCGCCGGCAACGTGTCACCCTGCGCCAGTGATGCCGACGATCATGACCAACCAGAAGACTGCGATCGCGGCGAACGCAAATCGCCTATTTCGCCAGTTGCGCGCTTGCTTCACATCTGCCGGCTCGTGATCACCGCGGTCCACGAACGGTATGATTACCGACGCTCCCGCCATCAAGGTCGTCCCGATGATGGAACCCCAGTGTTCATGTTGAACTGTCCTCAGCGAAGACGTTCATGCCGTGCGTCCCACTGATCGGGAAGCTGGGCTTGTAGCCCAGGCCCCCCGGCCCAGGCGTCGCGCCATACAACGGCGAATCAGGCAGCCAGCTCCCTCTGAGCCGCGTCGCGACTTAGCCTCGTGAACTTGGTGTGACCGCTCGAACCAGCTCGGCGGCCTTGAACCCATCTACCGAAGCGTCAAGCAGCTCGAGTTGTTCCGTCAATGGCTGTCGTCGGCTCGGATGCGCAACAGTTTGGAGAAGGTCCATGAGCATGGCGCGCAGTCGGCGCTGGATCTGAATTTGATCGTGTCCGGACCGACGTATCTCGTCGCAGGCCAGCGACACGTAGTCCGACCATCCGAGCCTCGGCAAGATGACGGAGAGCTGTCCGTCGACCTCACGGCAGGCAGATGGAATGGAACGCGAAGCGAGCAGTCCCAAGAGTTCGTGGATGTGATCGAGCGACTGGACGGCGGTTGTGGGGTCGTTGATGCCCGGCGAGAGGGCACGGTTGGCGATGTCGACGAGCTGTCGAAATCCAAACGCGGCGTCTTGTTTCATTATTCGTTCGGAACCCAATGCCACCGAGGCCTGCAACCCGCTGTCGTCGCTGCTATTCCACTGCCCGTGGACAACGAAGAGGGTTGAGCCTTCGCGCACAAAATCTCCTACCATCGCCCGAAGCTCGACAATGGAGGCACTGTCGCTAGCGATAGTGGCTATTCGCTCCTCATCGACGCCGGTAATAACCCCTGAACCAGGCGACGAAACCGTGCCCCCGGACGCTCGAACGATATCCGGAACTGGTATCTCGACGCTCTTCCCAATTCCTTCCGGGTATAGGCGCTCGATTGCCGAGCGTGTCTCTTTGGTGACGCTCATCATGACCGAGACCGGCCGAATAGCTTGCGCCATGTGATGGAGGAAGAAGATGAATAGGCCAATGCTCAAGAGGACGAACACCATAGCCAGCCAGATTGAGAGGGCCGGGATAAATGGTGTCCCATCGGTCTGACTAGTGATGCGTCTGAGAATCAGCATGGCATACAACAACGTCCCGACGAAAACTCCGAGGACCATCTGGCTCGCGCGGTCGCGGAGGAATGTACGCATCACTCTGGGTGATAGCTGATTGCTAGCGAGTTGCAGAACAAGCATCGTGACGGAGAAGACCAGCCCCGTGAACGTCAACATCGAGGTGGCGATCGTTCCAACGACTGCGCGGGCGCTGTCTGCCCCGCCCCCGAACAGGAACCAATTTGTATCGTGCTGATCGAGGTTCTCATCTATGCGCAGGGCGACTTCCGCCAGGAGGAAGGCAATTAACAAGCAACCAGATGGTATGAGCCAGAGGCTCGATCGAAGGTATTCGTGGAGCCTCGTAAGGCGGAGATTCATGCAGACGAACCCTTCCCGAGTCATCTCTGGCCCCCAAACGGACGGCTGGGACCAGCGTCACCATCGTACTTGAGAATGCTGCGCGGAATGTTCTCACCGAACCGGTGATGGACCGGAGCAGTTCAGCTGGATGGGATCGGGGTAGTTCGACGCGGAACGGCTGTGACTGTCAGGAATGGCGTCAAACTAAGGACCCAACACACCTATTCCCAGTTCCGTCGCATCCTCGGTAGATTGCGGTCGAGCGGGCTCGGAAACGTGTGCCCTCACGGGGGCTACGCGCAAAAAATCGAGAGATGACTTCATGGTGCGCGTTCAATCACTGTTGGGGGCTGAAACGAATAATGGTTGTCGGTGTGGCCACCGGTTAGCGGCCTACAGTGGATTGGGACCACTTCGACAACACGGCGAAAGAGGAATCCCAGGGAGGGACTGATGCCGCGACCGGCGCTCGCCCAAATTGATGGCGCTTTATGGGGAAGGGGAGGGGGCCGGGGTTTAGGCCGGGTCGGTACGAGCCGAGGTCAAGACGGAAACCGGTCCCCCTCGGTCTTACGCTCTCGCCGAGCAGTCCGCCGACAGCGAGAGGGGCTCGATGACCGGGGCATATTGGAGCGTCGCCGGTAACGGTGCGAGCGAGTGGCTCGTCGCTGAGGGCGGGGTACATCTCGGGCGATATGGCGATGGACTGACAGCGGGCTTGAGCTGGATGTGAGTGCTTCGGAAGCTCCTTCAGGCCAGGTGTATTGGTATATTTGTTTCCCCCGCGCTGCACGGGCGTCATCGCCGGGGCCAGACCATGTGGGCAGATGAAGTCAACTGAAAGATAGTCCTCCTGGCATCGTGGCCTTCACCTCGGATGCAGTGCGGCTGGGGCCTGTCGGCGAGTACTTTCCGGCCGGTTTGAAGTGCGGCTCGAATGGGGCTCGCTGTGGGTCCCCGTCCATCTAGCCCGCGACATCACAGCAGGAAAACTCGAACTCGCGCTCTCATCTCGGGGAGCCTCTCACCTCACCTCCACTCCAATGACAGCCTTCTGCAAGCTCTTGCCATGTTGGTTTGAGTCGATCACAGGGGGAGCGGCACATACTGGACTGGAGGCTGGACCGCGCTCTTGGAGAGCGAGCTGTTCGCCTGCATACGGAAAAGGCGGCCGAAAGTACTGCATGCATCACCTTAAAATGCTCCAATTTATCCTGCCAGTAGTCGCGATGTTCGTAATGGGCGCTTGTGGCGGTGATGACAAGGGCGTCAGTCTGAAGTCCGAAAGCAAGTCCCTGAAAGAGGTGAACGATTCGGGCTACTCAGGTGAGGCAGTGCTTACCTCGGCAGGTGATGCCCGTACGTTTGTGGTCGTCGCTATCGGAAAGCACGGAAATTTGAATGGCAGCTTTCCCGTCGCGATCCAGCGCGCCGCCTGCAAAGGCCTGAGCGGCGAGGTCCTGCACGAACTGGGGATGCTGGAGTCCGGCGTTTGGAGCGGCACGGTGCCAGAGTCGCTGAAGGACCTTACGGATGACAACCACGCACTGGTCGTCTTCGAATCGAACCAACGTTCGGTGTATGTATCGTGCGCGGATTTGAACTGAGTTCGAGGTGCTCACTCCCGTGCCAACAGGGCTCGTGGGCCGGGTAGGGTGTCCTCTTTTAAAGCAGTAAGTACAAACGCGGGGCGGAACGGATTCCCGGGTGCTCCATCGAAAGGCCACATGCCGTGGACGTCAGACGCCTTCAGTTCGGAACCGAACTAGACGAACTCGATTGGCAAGCTCTGGGGGAACTCGCCCAGGCGTTCGTCACTGCCCTCGCTTTCGTCTTCCTCGGACTTCTCGCCATTGAGCTCGGCGTACCGCTCTCATCGACGTGGGAGCAGCGGTTAGAACTGGCAAGCTATCTGATCTGGGGCGTCTTCGTTGTGGAGTTCGCTGTCCGGCTCACGCTCGCCACGGACCGTCCGCGCTTCCTCCGCTCGAACTGGCTCAGCCTCATCGCCATTGTCCTGCCCGCTTTCCGGGTCTTGCGAGCCGCCCGGGCGTTGCGCATCGCACGAAGCCTTCGCGTGGCGCGCCTTGTCACCACAACCAACCGCGGCACCCGCGCCCTCAAGCGAGTGGTCGGAGCGGGTGGAATCGGCTACGTCCTCAGCTTCAGCCTCGTCGTTGTCGTGCTCGCCGGGCTTGGAGTCGCGTCGTTGGAACAGGGCCAGACGGGTTCCCGGATCGACAGCGCGACGGAAGGGCTCTGGTGGGCAGCCACTACGGTGACCACCCTCGGAAGCGCCTACTACCCCGTCTCCCCGGAAGCGAGGGCCCTAGGCCTGTTCGTCATGGTGTACGGGCTGGCCGTGTCAGGCTACGTCACCGCGGTCCTCGCAGTGTTTCTGCTTGGCTTGCGAGACAAGGAGCACCCGTCTGACGAGTACAAGCTGCTGCGGACGGAGATCGCGGAACTCAGAGAAGAACTTCGCCGCAGCCGCTCCCAGGACGGAGGCGCCCGAGGAGACGGAGCCCCCAGAACCCGCTTTTAGCGTCGTGCTCACGGGTATCCAGGGAGAGAAAGACGCCGTCGTGCTCGCACCTGCGCAGCTATGCCCGTGGCTGCACCTGAAGGATGCCAAGGGGGCATCGTCGAGTCGCCGCCAGCAACCGTTGCCGTAAGCCTTGGGGAAGACGAGGCGGCAGTTCTGCGATTGGCCCTCATCGAAATTGGGGCGTTCGTCGAGGTGAGGGGCGTTCCCGCGACATGAAGGCGGCTCTCGGAGACTTCCTTCGGTCGCGCAACCTGTTCTCGGCTCTCTATCCGAAAAGGCCCCGGCTGGCCGGGATGTTGTATCCCCCAGTTTCAAGCGCCTTCGTCGGCTGCACGCGCCCTCAGGGTCAATTTGGCCTGCAGCAGGCTGTCTGACCCTCTTCGCAGATTCCGCGCGTGCGCGAAAGTTGTGCAACCTGAGAGGGCGACTGGCCCACGCAGCCGGTAAACATCGAAGTCTGGACGGAGGCGGCTGGCATGCAACCGCAGATAGCGGAAGCCTTCCAGGAGTGGTCTATCCCCGTTTATTCCAGCGGCGGGTTTGACTCGCTCACAGCGAAATACAGCGCCGTCGAGCGCATCATCCGCGAGCGCTGGCGTCCCACACTGATACTTCACCTGGGTGGTTGTGTCCGAGTGGGGAAGAAATGTACGCGGCGCTGGTGGAAGACGTGTCGGCGTTCGTCATGAAGGACCGCTTCTCCATGCGAGCGGGGTACGGTTCATCCGCGTTGCACTCACTGAAGAGCAGGTAGAGGACTACGGGCTGCCAAACGCGCCGGCGAAGGCCAGCTCGCACGGGAAGGACTGGGGTGCGAGACCAACTGCTCAGCTAGAAGCACTGGCGCCAGACCAGCTCAACCAGCTAATCCGCCACGCAGTCCTGTACGAATTGGACGAAGCGCAGCTCGCCCGCGATCGCGCTGACGAACAACGGGAACGCCAAGAACTGGTTGGCCTACTGCCAGCGCCACGAGACAGCGCATGACTGAGTCGTGTCCGCCACACTGGTGGAAAATCGCCACTCCAAATGGTGCTGAGCTTCGCCCCGCGTACCGCGTCCACTGCAACGCCCGACGCTGGTTCGAGGTGGCGAGCAGCGAGCCGAAGCACACGTGAAAGCGCGAACGTCCCGCCAGCGGGACGATTCAGGGGAGGGCACATCAAACCTCGAAAAAGTGGAAAAGCCTTCCGGCACTGCCGTGCCCAATTCACGCGCCTGCAATTTGGGAAATTTAGGTGGAGAAATTGACGATCAACACCGGCGCGACTTGTGACGCCCCTCTAGCGGCGAAGCACGGACCAGGCAGGCCTCTTCGATATTGCTCCGTCCGTTGCCGGCGGCAGATGGGAATTCGGCGTAAGTCGTATCAGCGGATCTCACGTATTTGGGAGGTAAATGCTCGCGTCGCCAGACCGATATGGAGTCCCCGTGCACTTGCGCGAGCAGCCACGCTGGCAGGCACCCCAGAGCGAAACCCCTAACGATCGCCGTCCGCCGTCTTGAGGGTCGTCGAGGGCGCCCAGCGCGATGGCGAACGACGCGTCAGCTTGCGAGTTCGCCTGGCGTCACACGCCGAGATATGCGCGGCGTACGTCGGCGTTCCCGAGGAGATCGCTCGACATGCCGGACAGGCGCATTTCGCCCGCTTCAAGCACGTACCCACGCGAAGCCAGGCTCAACGCGCTTTCAACGTCCTGTTCCACGACCAAAATCGTCGTCCCTGACTCCGCGACCTGGCGAAGCACGTCAATGAGTTGCTCGACGATGATTGGAGCCAACCCCAAGGAAAGCTCGTCGATCATCAACATGCGAGGCGCCGCCATGAGGCCGCGAGCGATGGCGCACATCTGTTGCTCCCCACCGGAGAGGTTGCCGGCGAGCTGCGCTTGGCGCTCCCGAAGAATCGGAAAGAGATCGAATACGCGGTCGAGGTCGCGCAGGATTAGTTTCGCGTCTCGCCGCTGAAATGCCCCGAGATCAAGGTTCTCCCGTACCGTCAGGGCTGCGAAGAGTCGACGGCCCTCCGGCACATGGACCAGTCCGCGATGCACGCATTCCTTGGCCGAAGCACGGGTGATATCGGCCCCATCGAAGCGAATCTGTCCCCGCATGGGGTTCATCAGTCCGGAGACCGTCGAAAGCAGAGTGGTCTTGCCGGCGCCGTTGCTGCCGACAATCGCCACCACCTCGGCCTGGGCGACATCGATCGAGATGTTCCAGAGCACCTGCGTATCACCGTACGCAACATCGAGGTCACGCACTTCAAGCATCTGCGGCGCCGCTGTGCCGTGTCGCCGCGCGGTGCCCGAGGTACGCGTCAATGACGGCCTGGTTGCGCATCACGGCTGAAGGTGGACCCTCTGCGATCTTTCGGCCCCTGTTGATTACCACTACCTCATCGCATAGCGAGACGATGACCTTCAGGACGTGTTCGATGATGAGGATGGTCACGCCCGTTTCGGAGACAGAGCGAACCAGTGCTATGGCTTCTTCAAGCTCGCCCGCGCGGAGACCAGCGAGTACTTCATCGAGGAGTAGGACCTCGGGTTGGGAAGCGAGGGCTCGGGCGAGTTCCAACCGTTTGCGGCCCATAATCGCCAACTCTTCGGCGGGCGCATCAGCGCGAGCCCCAAGCCCCACCTTTTGGAGGACGGAGCCGGCGACCTCCATGGCCTCCGACGCGGACCGCCGGTTTGCTCCGCCAAACATTGCGCCGACCGCGACGTTTTCGCGCACCGTCATGTTGGCGAAGGGCCGAACCACCTGGAACGTTCTGGCCAGCCCCATGCGGGCGATCTTGTGGGCCGCCGTGCCCGAGATGTCATTCCCTTTGAGCATCACCGTCCCCGAGGTGGGACGCAACATTCCCGAGATGATGTTGACAAGAGTGGTTTTTCCTGAACCGTTCGGGCCGATCAAGCCGGTGATGCTTCCCCGCGGCACCTGGAACGAGACGCCACCGAGGGCGATTACGCCACCGAATGTGCGCCGCACGTCCCGTACGTCGAGGATCACCTCGTCGCCGACGACGTGCGACATCGCTAGACCCGTGTTGCCCGGATGTTATCGGCGAACATCCGCCAGCCTCTCGGCCCGCGCGAGCCGACCAACTGGACGAGGCCGCGTGGCAGCAGGAGCACTACGGCGACGATTATCGCGCCGGTGATCACTCTTTCCCAGTCCTGGACGAAGGTTGATGAGCCGCTCGCACTCGTGAGGACATGCTCGATTCCGAGAAAAGCGAATGCGCCGATGAGTGGGCCCCACACGGTGCCTGTCCCGCCGATGAGCGGAATTATCAGCGGCAACAGGTTGAAGCGAATCTGGAACACCCCGTCGTCCTCCGGGCTGACGCCTGAACGCAGATAGGCTTGAAGAGCACCGGCGACCCCGGTGATGACGGCGGCAATAATGAACGCCTGGAGTTTGTAGCGCGTCGTGTCGATGCCCATCGAAGTGGCGGCGTCTTCGTTCTCCCGGATCGCCTGCAGTCCGTATCCGAATTTCGAACGAGAAAGCCACCAGGTGGCAAGCACGGCCCCCGCGGTCAGGATGAACCCCAGGAAGTAGAAGTAGGTGTCGCGATCCAGTTCCGCGAACAGCAGTTGCTGCTTGCGAATGATCGGCGTCGAGATGCCCGATGCGCCCCCAAGGAAGTCGAGGTTCTTGACCAGCTGCTGGGTCGCGATCGCCAGTGTGAGCGTCGTTATAGCGAAGTAGTGTCCGCGCAGGCGGAGCACGGGAAGACCCACCAAAAGTGCGTAGACGCCGCTCACCGCCGCGGCGATGAGCAAACCGGCGACCGGAGGCAAGGCGAGGAAATTCTCCGTGGTGGCGATCGACGCAGCCATCGCGTAGGCGCCGATCCCGAAGAACGCCACTTGTCCGAAGGAACCGTAACCGGCGTACCCGCCGATGATGTTCCAACCCATGCCGAGGAGCGCACCGATGAAGACGGGAGTCAACACCGAGAGGTTATCGCTGAAAGCGGGTGCCAAAAGGAGAATCCCTGTCAGCAGTCCGAGCGGTAGCACTCGGTGCCAGGTGACGGTGGTGCGCCTCGCCGTCAGGAGACCGAGGACCACAACCACAGCGAAGATAACGGTGTTCGCGTTCAACGGTAACCTTCGCGCCCGAGCAAGCCCGTCGGCCGGACGATGAGCACGATGAGAAGCACGGCGAAAAAGATGACGTCTTTGATCCGTGCGAGCGAAGACCACCCGAAAAGTCCTCCATGCGGCAGCGGGGCCTGACTGAACTGGTCGATGAGACCAAAAACGATTCCGCCTGCGAGCGCCCCGGGGACACTCCCGAGGCCGCCAAGAATGACGACGATGAAGGCACGGATGTTGTATGCGCCGAAGGTCGCCGGGGAGAAGCCCTGTTGCATAGCCACCAGCGATCCAGCGGCGCCCGCGAGCGCGGCGCTGAGGCCGAACGTGAGCGCATAGGTGTGGCCGATGTCGATGCCCATCAGCTTCGCTGCGGTGATATCGGAACCGACAGCGCGGATAGCGCGCCCAATCCTGGTCCGCTCCATGATTATCCAGACACCAGCCACAAGTAGTAGGGCGATGACAAACGCGACAAGCGGAACAAAGGGGACGACCACGTTGGCCTCACTTCCTGGCCGGCCAATATCGATTCCGTTTCCGCTGAAGACGATGCCTCGGCCGGAGTACGAGACCGGAACCGACCGGGTGTCCGCGCTCCAAAGGCGCTGGCCGAGGTTAATGATTAGCGTCTCGAGGCCGAACGTGAGCAGGAAGGTGGTGAGCAGCGGCGCCCGCATGACGAGATTCAGCAAACTCCGTTGCATCGCGTAACCCAAGACGAAGAGGATGGCCATCACAATCGGAATCGTGAGGATGGGGTTCAGGCCGACGTGGTGCACCAGCATCCAGCTGAAGTACGCGCCGAGCATGATGAATGCCGCGTGGGCCAGGTTGATGATGTTGAGGATGCCCCACACCAACGAAAACCCCAGTCCAATCAGCGCGAAGACCGCTCCTACCAACAGGCCGTTGACCGTGTACTGAGCGATTAGCAACCGATGCCTCCTACGCGGAACGCTGGTCCAACGAAAATTGGAGGAGCGGCGCTCCTTCCAGACAGGGCGACTAGTGTTTGCCCCATTCTGGGGACGGCCACAACCCTTTGGCACTCGCGACTTCGACCGGCCAGATCGTCACGCGTTTGCCTGCCTGAATCTGTTCGACAACCATCGGCTTGGTGGTGTTCGCACCGCGGCTGTCGAATTTGATGGGGCCGTAGAATGTCTTGATATCGAGCTTTGCCAGAGCGTCGCGGACCTTGTCCGGGTTCAGACTGTTCGCGGAGATAAGCGCCTTCTCGAACGCGATGCCCACCGCAGTCGATTCGGCGGCTTGGTAGGCGGGTTCTTCGCCGTACTTCGCCTTGTAAGCGTCGTTATAGGCGATGGCTGTCTTCCAGTAGTCATCACCCTGGTACTTGACGGCCGCCGACCACTGGCTTCCGGTGACCACAAAATTGGCGTCAGCCGCCAGGCTATTCACGAAGTCCGGGAGCGCCGGGCCTACGCTGAACGCGAACAGCTTCGGGTTGAGGCCGAGGTCCTTCGACTGCTTCATGATAGCGATCGCCTCTTGAAGATGACCGGCGTTCAACAGCAGGTCTGGGTTTCCCGCTTTGGCAGCAGTCAGCTGGGCGGTCAGGTTCGTCTCAGCGTTCTTGTATTTTTCGAAGTAGCTGACTTTGAGGCCGATGGACTCGGCGTTCTTTTTAGCCGCTTCTGCGACTTCGACGGAGAAGGCGTCATCCGCGTAGAGAATCGCCGCGGTAGCTGGCTTCGGTGACTGCGCGAGGGCGAATTCGAGGACGCCCTTCAAGTAGTTCGAGGCTGGCGAGAGGACGCCAAAAGTGTACTTGTACCCCTGGTTGAAGATGCGCTCCGCGGCGCCGTTGCCTTCCACCATTGGGATGCCGTTCTGCTCGGCGACGCGGCTGACGTTGAACGTGGGCGTCGTCCCGTAGGGACCAAAGAGGAAGTTGACTTTGTCCTCTTTGATTAACTTTTCAGCGAGCTGCGCGCTCGTTTCGCCACTGCTCTGGTCGTCGTAGACTTTCAGATCGACGAGGTATCGCTTTCCATTCACGGGAATGCCGCCAGCGTTGTTTACGGCTTCGACCCATAGCTCATAGCCATTTTTCGTCTGTTTCCCTTCCGAAGCGGTGGCTCCGGTGAGAGAAATTGGGGCGCCGAACAAGATCTTCTCGGTCGCCTGGGGGAGACTGTTCGCTGAAGTGCCAGCCGGAGAGGCCGACGCCGAGCCGGGTTGGGACTGTGGCGTGGGTTTGGCATCGTCGTCCCCACCACAGGCAATCGCAAACAACGCAGCCGCGAGCGCGGTGAGTGCGATGAGCGAGAGAAGCGCCTTCTGTTTGCTGTTCATGGAAATCCCCCTCTGTAGCAACTCATGTGTCTTTCAGCGTGGGCGGACTGTACAGCAGTCCAGGACTGAGTCAAGGACATCGACACCCCCATCACCGCCGAACTACACCAAGAAAAACCGGGACGCCGCCGGACACCATAGCATGTAGCGTTGGCACTATGAGGACATGGTGAAAACCAGCGACGTCGAAACTGAGTACTAGGACAGGACGTGGTACCAGCCGACAGGCATCCCGCGGCCCGGACTTGCGCCGACGCGGATGTCGTAAGCATCCGAAAGTTCTCCATGGTCGACCAGAGTGAACCTGGGCGATCGAAGCGAGATTGGAATCGGCGAACTCACGGGCAACGCCGTTCGAAGTGATCAAGCAGCAGAGGTGGTAGGGGTACTGGAGGTTTGTGCGGCGAATCAAGCGCCCACCGTCTGTAGAAACCCTCGGAGGTCCGCTTGCAACTCCTTCGCGTGTGAAGCGGTGATCATGTGCCCGGCACCCGGGAAGTGCGTCGTCGTGAGCCTGACGCCAGCGGTCCGGAGCGACTCCAGCGCCTTTGATCGAGTGCACACGGCGCTTCATGGCTACCTCAAGGAAGTTCTGCA
>JBDSEP010000226.1:0-4775 GCA_039919985.1 Tepidiformaceae bacterium
GCGTGTTCGCGGACCACGTACTCGTCGATGGCAACCGGTTGGCGGAAGCGGCGGAGCGAAACTTCGCCCGCCGCCACGCGGGAGGCCAGGGCTTGGTAGAGGGGGATCGGCGTGTTGCCCGTGGCCAGCCCGATTAGCGGGGCCTCGAAATCGCCGACGAGGGCGAGGAGTTCGCGGCACGCAGCGGCGCCGAAATCCACGGGACTGGTGACCGTGATTCGCATCCCGGTCACCAGGTAGCGGCCTGCGCGGCCAGGTCGCGGAACGTCCGAAGTGCCTCAGGAAGGCGCGGACCATACCACCAGAGCAGCTTGCCATCGATGAACTTCACTGGCGCGATCTCCTCGAACTCGGGGGCGTGAGAGGCAGTGAAAGGGAACGGCTCATCGGGAAGCAGGATGAGGTCGGGATGCAGGTCTCTCAGCGCGATGAGCGTCAGTTCCGGGTAGCGCGGCTGCGCGGCCAGCACGTTGGCAAAGCCCGCGCGCTCCAGCAGATCGTGGCCGTAGCTTTGGCTGCCGAGACCCATCAAGGGATTCCACCAGACGGCCGCGAAGGCGCGCACGGGTGGAGCGCGTAGCGGGACGCGCAGTTCCGCTACGATCTCCCGCGCAAGGGCTTGGGCCCTCACTTCCGCTCCGAGCTGGACGCCCACCTCGAGGATCATGGCCACAGCCTCGGGGACGCTGTTTGGGTCGGTCAGGAGCACATCGAGGCCAGCGGCGCGGAGAGCCTCGACGTCCTCGCGGCGGTTCTCCTCGCGGTTCGCAAGTACGAGCGTTGGTCTGATGCCGATGATGCGTTCGACGCGAGGATTCTTAGTACCACCAACTATCGGCACCGCCTCTACTGCACCCTCGGGCTCGGTGCAGAAGCGTGTGCGGCCCACCAGTGTGTCGCCAGCGCCCAGCGCGAAGAGCAGCTCCGTAAGGCTGGGGACGAGAGAGACGATGAGCTTCTGTGGCATTGCTGGAGATTACGAGGGCTCGACCGGACGGCCAAACGGCGTCCACTTTAGCGGGGAGGCCGATGGCTGGAGGAGGGCTCTGCCGAGCCACGGCCGTGGCTACTGCGCGGGCGTGGCGAGGGTCACATCCGTGGTCTGCTTCTTGCCGTCCCGGTAGTACTCCACGCCGACCTTCTGGCCGGGGGCCGTACGGATCATCGCGACTGCGAGGTCCGCTTCGTTACGGATGGCAAACTCACCGATCTTGGAGATCACGTCCCCGCCGCGGATGCCCGCTTTGTCGGCCGGGCCGCCGGAAGCCACGCCCTCGGGGCCGATGACCACGCCGGTGGAGCCGTCTGGGATGCCCAACTGCTTCGCCTTGGCCGGCCGCAGCGCTTCGAAATTCTGGATGCCCAGCAGTCCGCGACTCACTTTGCCGTTGGCCTTCAGCTGCTCGTAGACCGCCTTCATTGTGTCGGCGCCGACAGCGAAGCCGATTCCGGGAGCGACTGCGCCAGTCGTCGGGTCCGGGGCGATGGCGGTGTTCATGCCCACCACCTCACCGAAGAGGTTGAGCAGCGGGCCACCGCTGTTGCCATGGTTTATGGCTGCGTCTGTCTGAATGGAGCCGAGGAGCCCGAAAGCGCTCTCGCTGATGGCGCGGTTCTTGGCGCTGATGATGCCGCGTGTGACGGAATAGGAAGGGCCTTCGCCACCTTTCAGGTCGAGGGCGTAGCCGATGGCAACGACGTCCTGGCCGACCTGCACGTCGTCGAGGTTGCCGATCTTGAGCGCCTTCAGGCCGGTGGCTTCGATTTTCACGAGTGCCTGGTCAGACCGAGGATCCGCGCCAACGACCCTGCCGGTGTAGGTCGCGCCGTCGCTGGTGGTGACCTGTACGGTGGCGGCGTTACGGCCCGAGGAGGTCTGCACAACGTGGTTGTTAGTGACGATGAAGCCGGCCTCATCGACGATGAAGCCGGTGCCGACGCCGCCGTTGGTGGCGATGCGCACGACCGAAGGCTCCGCGAGCTTGACGAGGTCCTGGGTCGTGAGCTCGCCGGTGGTCTTCTTCACCTGGGTGGCGAGTGTTGGGGTCACGACCGGGGCACTGGTTCCGTTCGATCCGGTGTCTGCGGTGGGGGGTGAAGAGGTGGTGGTGGAGGTGCAGGCGGCGCCCACCACGAGGGTGAGGGCGGCGAGGGTTGCGCCCGCGGATTTAGTGAGTGAGAACATGGGGGGAACTCCGTCCGGTGATGATGGCAGTGTCAGCGATCAGCCGGCAATCGCGGGTAAACGGACGAACGATTGTGTAAAGGTTCTAAGCGCGGATTGGGGAGCGGTGTATGCTAGTTATTCAGGCTACCTATGATCGATGGGCATCCAAGCTCCACTGGCATTCGTAACATAAGCAGAGTCGAAGCGTTTGCGTCCAATGTGGACGCGGCCCTGGCGGCTCGCATCGAATGGCCGGACGAAGCGCTTATGGTTGCCATCACTGCCTCTCGCGACGAACTCGCCTTCGCCGTGCTTTACGACCGCTACGTCGACCTCGTCTACTCAGCCTCGATCCGGGTGCTTGCCGATGCGCAGCTCGCGGAAGACGCCTCGCAGGATGTGTTTGTACGGCTCTGGCGACGGCCGGAGACCTTCATTGCAGAGCGTGGGCGATTCCTCTCCTGGCTGATGAGCGTAACTCGCAATCGCGCCGTGGATGAATTGCGTGCGCGCAGCCGACGACGGCGGCGAGAAGGGGGCTCCCTGGGCGAGCCGGACGAAGGCGCAACACCGCTCTTCTCTATGGAGTGCGAGGATCCTCCCCGCTCGGCGGAACTGCACGAAGAGCAGGTGATCGTGCGCCGAGCGTTGGCCTGCCTGCCCGTAGACCAGCAGCGAGCGCTGCAGCTGGCGTATTTTAAGGGACTAACGCAGCAGGAGATCGCCACCGTCCTGCACGAACCACTCGGGACTGTGAAGACGCGCATCCGGCTGGGCATGCAGAAGCTGCGCCGTGCGCTCGAGCAGAAGGCCGACTAAGAGCGCAATGAGCATGCACATCACCCAGGAACAGGCGGACGAATACGCCATCGGCTCGCTCGATGGAGATCTGGTGCAGATGGTGGCGCTTCATCTTGCCGGCTGCCAGGCGTGCCGCGAAACGGTGCACGATGCGGAGCGTGTGGCTGCCACGTTTGCGCTCGCCTCGCCGGCGCAACGTGCGCCAAAACGGCTGCGCCAGCGGGTGATGCAATCGGCGGGCCTTGAACGGGCCGGGCCGCTGCGCCGCGCCGTGATCCTGGCCCAGGCTGCGGCGGGGCTCGCCGCCGTCTTCGTCGCGGTGGCGGCGTTCACCGGAATGCTCTCCGTACGGGGCCAGGTCGGTGACCTGCGGGACAAAAACGATCACCTCCAGACCCAGATTGATGACGCTCTCTCGCAGAAGGTGGAGATTGCGGCGCTCACGCGAGGTTTGGACGAGGCGGAGCGTGGTTCGGAACAGTTGAAGCGCGCCGCGCAGGAGGATCGCGACCTGCTCCTGGCACTTATGTCGCCAAAGAGCGACGTGGCGGACGTGTTTACGAAGGACGAAGC
Source organism: Tepidiformaceae bacterium (assembly GCA_039919985.1). Lineage (GTDB taxonomy): Bacteria > Chloroflexota > Dehalococcoidia > Tepidiformales > Tepidiformaceae > PNKC01. The sequence continues at coordinate 3,542 of JBDSEP010000226.1, forward strand.
GGCGACATCGATTGGACGGCTGGTCTGGGATGAGGATCAGAAGCGGGTGTGGTTCGTGGCGAGCGACCTTGCGCAGCGCCCGAAGGGCGAGACGTACCAGCTCTGGGCGAATAGCGGCGGCAAGTTCTACAGCCTCGGAGTGTTCACGCCGGATGCAAGCGGATTCGCGCGCTACCAGACCGCCGTACCGCAGGGGCTGAGAAGCTATGAGAGTGCCGTCGTGACCATCGAGCGTGCGGGCGGCTCTACGGAACGCAGCGGGCCGAGCGTCTTCGTGGCGGATCTGAGCGGACTGCGCCGCTAAAACCCATCCCGGAGAGCAGCGCACACCAGCGGCAGCGGCGACAATCGCCAGAATGGCCGCAACTTCCGAACCCATCAGCTACGACGACGTCCCCTACCCCGGCGCTGCGCTCTCCGAGACTCACCCTTCGAACCTGGCGGTAATCGCCACGCTCTTTGGGCTCGCCCCGGCGCCGCCTTCGCGCTGCCGGGTGCTGGAGCTTGGTTGCTCAACGGGCGGCAACCTTCTGCCGATGGCGGAGATGCTGCCCGCGAGCGAGTTCGTGGGAATCGATCTTTCCGGGGTGCAGATCGGCATGGCACGGAGCCGCGCCCGGCAGTTGGGGTTGCGGAACGTGCGCTTCGAAGAACTCAGCATCCTTGACGTGGGCGCGGACTTCGGGGAGTTCGACTACATCATCTGCTACGGCGTCTACTCCTGGGTGCCCGCCGATGTGCGCGAGAAGATCCTGCGGATCTGCGCCGACCACCTCGCTCCGCAGGGCATTGCGGCGGTCAGCTACAACACCTACCCCGGCTGGCATTTCCGCGGCCTGGCGCGCGATATGTTCGTCTACCATGCGCGCCGCCTCGGTTCGACCGATGAGCGCATCGATAGTTCGCTCGCGCTGTTGCAGTTCGCCAAGGAGACGACGGCGAAGATGGGCGAGAAGCACGCCGAGTACCAGCTCTACAGCCAGGTGCTCGAACGGGAGATGCGGCTGCTCAGCGGGCGGGCACGGCACTACTTCGTGCATGAGCACCTGGAGGGCGTGAACGAGCCCTGTTATTTGCACGAATTCGTGTCACGTGCTTCCGCGCATGGCCTGAGCTTCCTGGGCGATGTGCGGCTTTCGACGATGAGCGATGGTGTGCTGCCGCCGGACGTGATGGAGCAGCTTTCCGGCCTGGCTCCAGATTTCACGGCGCTCGAGCAGTACAAAGACTTCTT
>JBDSEP010000248.1:0-6736 GCA_039919985.1 Tepidiformaceae bacterium
ATGTCCGGTGGAGTGGATAGCTCCGTGGCCGCGGCGCTTCTTGTCGAGCAGGGCTATGAGGTGATCGGCGTTACCATGCGGCTCTGGACGGAGGAGCGGCCGGAGGAGCTGAGCGGTCACCAGCAGTGTTGCAGCGTGGAAGACGTGGACGATGCGCGGCGCGTGGCGGGCCAGCTGGGCATCCGCCACTACGTGATGAACTTCGAAGAGGAGTTCAAGGCGAAAGTGGTCGATAACTTCGTAACTGAATATGCCGCGGGACGGACGCCGAACCCCTGCGTGCGGTGTAACGAACATATCAAGTATCGCGCGCTGCTGGACCGCCTTCCCACGTTCGATGCGCAGTACGTAGCGACGGGGCACTACGCGCGCGTCACGCACGTCCCAGAGGGCGGCGTCGAACTAGACGGCGAGCGTCCGATGTCGCGGCTGTACCGCGGGGTGGACCTCTCGAAGGACCAGTCGTACGTGCTCTACATGCTTCAGCAGGAGCAGCTTTCGCGATTGCTACTGCCGATTGGCGGCCTGACGAAGGTGGAGGTGCGCGAACATGCGCGGCGGCTGGGGCTCGACGTCGCGGAGAAGCCGGACAGCGTGGAGATCTGCTTCGTGCCGGGCAACGACTACCGGGCGTTCGTGGAGCAGCGCGTGGCTCTGGTGCCCGGCGAGATGCGAGAGAGCGGCGGCGGCGTTGTGGCCGAGCATCGCGGAGTGGCCGCCTACACTCTCGGCCAGCGCAAGGGGCTGGGCATCGCCATGGGCGAGGCGCGCTATGTGACGGCGATCGATGCCGTGCGCAATATCGTCACGATTGGACCCGAAGAGGACCTCTTCTCGGAAATGGCCGATGTTAGCGAGGTGCGCTGGACGGCGGGCACGCCACCGGCCGTAGGCTCGGCGCTCGAGGCGAAAGCGCGCTACAAGGCAGAGCCGGCCGCCGCCATCCTGGCGGCCGTTGGAGGCGAATCGGCGACAGTGCGCTTCGCGAAGCGCCAGCGCGCCCTCACTCCGGGCCAGGCGATCGCCTTCTACTCGGGCGAAGAGTGCCTCGGCGGCGGAACGATCGCCGCTGCGGCGACTAGCCGCTAGCTTTTAGCTTCTGGCTGCTAGCTTCTGGACCGATGGTGGAGGACCTCGCGCCCGGGCTCGCACAGGATGGCTGCCAGCTGACGGCTACGACGTTAGACCCCGAGAGCGGCGCGCAGTTCGCTGAGATGGGCGATGACGCGGTCTGGGATGGCCCTGGGCGTCTCGCCAAGCTCCAGGCGATCGCGGTGAATCCAGACGGCGTGGAGGCCCGCTGCCTGCGCCCCGGCGATGTCCGCGTAGAGATTGTCGCCCACGTGCCAGGCTTCGTGCGGATCCACGCCGACGGTAGCGAGGGCATGCTCGAAGACCTTCGGCGAGGGCTTGCCGTGGCCGAACTCGCCCTCGATCACCACCACGTCGAAGTACGGTTCGAGCACGAACTGGCCGATCTTCCAGCGCTGCATAGCGGCTGGTCCGTTGGTGATAAGGCCTATCTTGAAGCCCGCCTCGCGCAGCCCGCTGAGCGTTTCGAGGGCGTCTTCGAAGAGGAGCATGCGCCCGCTGTTCTCCTCCCAGTAGCGGCGGGAGAGGTGTGGCGCGTGCTCAAGGTTTAGCCCGTGGCTGGCGAGTGCGAGGCCGATGACATGTACGCGCGCCTCTTCGAGCCGTGTTCGCCACTCGCGCTCCACGGAGGCTTCGTCGCTCCAGAATCGCTGCATTTCGGCCTTAATCGTGGCGCGCAGGGTGGCCGGTTCACAGCCGAGAACGGGCGAAAACTCATCGCACACGGCTTCCCAAGAGGCGTCGACACCACCGGAGGTATTGAGCAGAGTGTCATCCATATCGAAGCAGACGGCGCGAGGAAGCATGTCTCCAGAGTAGCGGGTTGGCAGCGGGGGCGTCTCCCGTCAGACCGCTCGGAGCACGTACACTCGGTGCATGGGTCCCACTCGCGACGAACTCGTGGCCGGCTTCACCCGCGCCGGACGCGAACTCTGGCTCGTGGGGGGAGCGCTGCGCGATGAACTGCTGGGGCGGGGGCAGGGCGACTTCGACTACACCACCAATGCGCTCCCCGATGAGGTGGAGGCGATCGCCCGGGGTATCGGTGCGAGCGTGCGAACGGTCGGCAAGAAGTTCGGCACGGTCGGCGTCTACCTCGAACCGGACTGGTACGAGATCACTACGTTTCGCGGCGACGCCTATAGCAGCGGCAGCCGCTGGCCCGAGGTGACCTTCGGGAGCTCGATCGAGGATGACCTTGCGCGCCGCGACTTCACCGTAAATGCCCTTGCTCGGAATGCGCAGGACGGTCGGGTGCTCGATCTCTTCGGTGGCGAAGCCGACCTGCGGGCGGGCATCCTGCGCGCCGTGGGGGAGCCCGCGGCGCGCTTCGGCGAGGACCCGCTGCGCATCCTCCGCGGCCTGCGTTTCGCCAGCCAACTGGATTTCGAGGTGGAACCGGACACCCTCGGCGGGATGAGGGAGACCGCGCCGCTCCTTGCCTCGCTGTCGCAGGAGCGGGTGACCAGCGAACTGGACAGGCTGCTGCGTGGCGTGCGTCCCGGCCGCGGGCTGGAGGCTCTGCGCGAAACCGGGGCATTGGGCGTGGTGCTACCCGAACTGGCGCCGATGGTTGGATGCGACCAGAACCGTTTTCACCGCTTCGACGTCTGGGGGCATACGGTGGCAACGGTGGAGGCCGTAGAGCCGGGTGAAGACTCGCGGCTGCGGCGCTGGACCGCGCTCTTGCACGACCTTGGCAAGCCTGCCGTCCGCCACGTGAAGCCGAACGGCGAGTGGGGGTTCTACAAGCACGAGGCGGCCGGCGCGGAGCTGAGCCGCGAGCTGCTCGAGCGGCTGAAGCTTGGCCGGCGAGAGTCCCTGGCCATCACCATGCTCGTGCGCCGCCATATGGACCGCCCGAATGTCGGCGACTCGCGCTCGGTGCGGCGCTTCATGACGAAGTGCGAGGGCCACTGGCGCGATCTGCTCGCGCTGAAGCGCGCGGACAACGCGAGCCACACCTACGACGACAGTGCCTACCACGACCAGCTCGAGACGGCCTGCGAAACGGTGGAGCGCGAAGAGGGCGAACGGCTCAAAGGCGAAAGTCCCCTCACCGGAGACGACCTTGTCGTGCTCTTCGACCGCGAGCCGGGGCCCTGGATAAAGGTTGTGAAGCAGCGCCTGGGCGCGCTCGTGCTCGATGGGAAACTCGACCCAGGAGATCGCGTGACCGCGGAGGTGGTGGCGCGCAGCCTCATGGGCCAGGCGAACGGTGCCGAAGGCCCGCGCTGAGGCTCCAAGACTGTCGAGCAGCGGTCGTGCGGAGGGGGTCTTGGGCGGAAAAGAGGGTTAGCAGGCGGCAAACCGGAAGGTAAATGGCGCTCATTTCCCCTATGGCTATTGCCGCGTTGTACTAGGACAATGGGTAGCATGACCAACCGCGAACCCGTGACCATTAACGTCGTCGGGCAGTCCCCAGGGCGTTCGCCGCTGCGCGCGGCAGGTTGGCTGCTGGTCGCCTCGGCGGTTGTTGTCCTGATCTATGGCGGCTGGGTTGGCTGGCGCTGGGTGAACGACAACCTGTTTAGCCTGGGCGTGGAGGATGCTGGCCAGGTGACCGTGGATCGCGCGCAACTGCTGGCAAGTGTGCGCGCTTTCGAGCTGGTGACCGTGAAAAACACCTACGACAGCAGCAGCCACACAGCCTTCAAGAAGCGCCTGAACGCCGGCTTCACAAAGATCCCACTGCCCGGTTGGGTGGCGGGCGAGGAGCTGGACGTGAAGGCGAAGGTTGTCGTCGCGGCGGGCGTGGACCTACAGCAGGTGACGGCGAGCGACATCGAGGTGCTGCGTGAAGGGCCGGATCCGGTGGTGGTGATTCGCATCCCGGAGGCGACCATCCTGAGCACTGAGATCGACGCCCAGTCCTTCAATATCTCAACCGGATCCGGACTGCTCACGAAAGTTGGGCAGACCGTAGGTATCAATCGTGGAGACGACATTCGCGATGGCTCGGTGGCGAGCGTTGTAAGCGCCGCCCAGAAGCAGGCTATCGAAGACCAGATTCTGCCGCAGGCCACCGAGGAAGCGCGGGCAAAGCTGCAGGCTTTCCTGCAGGCGCTCCCGCAGGCTGGCGGCGGCTCGCACGTGCTCTACCTCGTGGAGATCCAACACGCCCCGGCGCGCTGAGCGCAGGATCTCATCGGCGCGTTTGCAGTGAAGGCCCGCCGAATTGGCGGGCCTTCGTTCGGTTTGCTGGGATGGATGCTCGGGAGCCGCGGCACTGGCTTGCCGACGGGCACATCCAATGCTGTCTGGTCGGGGTGACAGGATTCGAACCTGTGGCCTCTACGTCCCGAACGTAGCGCTCTACCAGGCTGAGCTACACCCCGAGGCAGAGAGCACATCCTAGCAGCAGCGTTTGCAGAGGGGAATCGGCCCGGCTGGCCGCTGCGGTAAATGGGGGTTCGGCACGACCAAACATTTACGGCGTATGATTCGCATTCCGCGCTGAATCCCATATCATGCGTGGCATCACGAAACGCGGGCGTAACACGACCCCGCCAGAAGGAAATACTTTGGAACTACAGAACGCCGTCATCGTTGATGGGGCACGCTCCGCTTTTGGCCGCGGCGGCCGTGGCAAACTCGTCGCAACCCGCCTCGATGAGGCAGGTGCCCAGATCCTGCGCGCGCTCCTCGAGCGCAACCCCAAGGTTCGCCCGGAGATGATCGAGGATATCGGTCTTGGCAACGTTGGCCATGCCCCAGAGCTCGGCGGCTATGGTGCCGATGCGGTCGCCCGCCTGGCTGGCCTGCCGGCCGAAGTCTCGGCGTACGACTGCAACCGCCAGTGCGGCTCCTCGATGGAGACGCTGCACCGCGTCGCGCAGTCGATCATGGTCGGCGCCACCGACTGCGGCGTGGCCCTCGGCATCGAGCGCATGGGCCGCGCACTCGGCGGCGGTCCTCGCGGCGAGACCACGCGGCTCACCGAATTCAATCCAAACCGGCTGAAGCAGAACGACGTACAGCGCAATATGGCCGCCAACCACTTCGAAGACTTCGGCGTGCCCTTCCAGGATGAGATCCTCGATTACTCGCCGGTCCTCTCGATGACCCAGACCGCCCAGAACGCGGCCGAAGTCTACGGGCTGAGCCGCGAAGAGATGGACCAGTTCGCCGTGGAGAGCCATAAGAAGGCTGTCGCGGCCTACGAGAACGGCTTCTACAAGCGCGAGATCATCGGTCTTGAAGTGGAAGAGCCGGTTTTCGATGAGAACGGCGCATGGGTAGAAGGCGAACGCGGCAAGAAGATCATGTTCGACCGCGACGAGTGCATTCGTCCCGGCACGAATATGGAGACGCTCGGCCAACTGCCGGGCATCAAGGGCGTTGTCAGCCCCACGGGTGAAGAGATCCGCATCACGGCGGGCAACAGCTGCCCCACGAACGATGGCATCTCGGCGGCGATCATCATGAACGAGAAGATGGCGCTGCAGCTCGGGCTCGAGCCGTTGGCGCGCATCGTGGGCTTCGGCATCGCCGGCGTAAAGCCCCAGGTCATGGGCCTCGGCCCAATCCCTTCGACTCGCAAGGCGCTGCGCAAGGCGGGCATCACGGCGGACCAGATCGACCGCGTGGAGTTCAACGAAGCGTTCGCCGCCCAGGTCATCCCTTCCTGCCGTGAGCTCGGCATCCCGATGGACCGCGTAAACGTGAACGGCGGCTCGATCGCCATCGGTCACCCGCTCGGGGCGACCGGTGCGCGGCTCGTGCTCTCCGTGGCCCACGAACTGCGTCACAGCGGCGGCCGCTACGGGCTCGCGACGCAGTGCATCGGTGCCGGCATGGGCATCAGCACGATCATCGAACGCATCTAGACCCCGCTTTCAGCAGGGAACACCGAGAGGCAGGGCCGGGAGACCGGCCCTGTTTCTGCGTGTGGCGCGGGGGCCCACGGGCAGAGGGCGGCTGGCGGCCGGTGCACGTCAGGCGGTAGCCGCCTCCAGGCCGTGGATGTGTGAGGCATCGTTGAAGCCGAGGAGCGTGAGACGCCCGCTCTTCGAAATCTGCAGGCGCGTCAGGGATGTGTTTTCGACGGCGAAGGACCATGAGGATTCGAGCGGCATCTGCAGCATTTCGGCGAGCAGGGCGGCGATAGCGTTCCCGTGAGAGACGACGAGCACGGTCTGGCCGATGTGCGCGGCGGCGATGCGGCGCACGGCACCAGCGGTGCGTTCACGGATCTGGGCGACCGTTTCGCCACCGGGCGCCGGGGCGCGGCAGAGGAAGAAGTCTCGTAGCAGGTCCCGATGGGATTCGCGCAGGGCGGAGCCGGCGAGGCCCTCCCATTCGCCGTAGTGCATTTCGCGCAGGTCGGCGTCCAGTTGGATGGGGAGCGAGTGCGATTGTGCGAGGGTGTGCTCGGCGGTCATGCGGGCGCGCGAGAGATCACTGGCGTAGGCGGCGTCGATCCTCTGGCCCCTGAGGCGGCGGCCGAGGGCCTCTGCCTGGGAGATACCGAGCGGCGTCAGTTCAGTATCGGTGTGGCCGCAGAAGGTCTGCTCGACGTTGCCGAAGGTCTGGCCGTGGCGGACGAGGAGGACGGTGGTTGTCATGCCGCCCAGTGTACGCGGGCCGCTGGCCTCTGCCTCTGCCTCTGCCTCTGCCTCTGCCTCTGCCTCTGCCTCTGCCT
>JBDSEP010000257.1:0-4567 GCA_039919985.1 Tepidiformaceae bacterium
GCGTCGGAGACTCTGACGTTGACGGACCGGGCGGCACGCGCAAGCTCCAACGCTCGTAGTGCCCGGCTGATCATCGGCGGCCTGGCTGCGTTGGTGCTGCTCTCCACCGTTGGCATTCTGGTCCTGCTCTGGCGGGCCTTCCGCGTGAGCGCGGTCGACGCCCGGGCGGTGCTCGATCATTCGGACGCGCGTTACCGAGTGCTGAGCGAGGCGCTCCCGCAGATCATCTGGACGGCGAAGGCGGATGGCGCGCTGGACTACTTCAACGACCGGTGGTTCGAGTACAGCGGGATGGATTACGCATCCAGCGCTGGTTCGGGTTGGGCAGTGGCCGTGCACGCGGATGACCTCGCCCGGTGCCTCGAACGTTGGAACAATTCACTGGCGACGGGCGCAATTTATGAGATGGAATTCAGGCTACGGCGGGCCGATGGAGCCTACCTCTGGCACCTCGCCCGCGCGCTACCGTTAGGCACAGCGCAGGGCGCGCGAAGCTGGTTCGGGACGTGCACGGAGATCGACCGTCAAAAGCAGACGGAGGCGCAGTTGCTTGCCGCGAATCAGGTCAAGGATGAGTTCCTGAGCATGGTTTCACACGAATTACGTACTCCCCTGGTGGTGATCGTGGGGAATGCGAATCTCCTGCGCGAACGGGAGCAGGCGCTTTCAAGGGACGAACGCCGCACCGCCTACGAGGACCTTTCGCACGCTTCGAAGCAGTTGCAAGCGCGTGTGGAGAACATGCTGATCGTGAGCCGCCACGAAATCGAGGGGAGCGAGGAGCCTGAGCCGGTGCTCGTGCAACGAGTTGCCAATGCCGTCGTCGCCGAGTGTCGGATCCGCTTCCCCCAGCGCACGTTCACAGTCGAAATTGCACCTGGACTCCCACCGGTAGGAGTCAACGCGGGGCACCTCGAGCAGATTCTCCAGAACCTCCTCGGGAACGCCGAGAAGTACGGTGGGCCGGGACCGATAGAGGTGACTGCCGTGGCGCTCGAGTCCGAAGTCGTGGTCCGCGTCATGGATCGCGGACCAGGGATTGACGAAGCGGACCAGCCAAGGCTGTTTGAGCCATTCTTCCGGGCCAGCGCGACCGCTAAGAGTGCGAGCGGCATCGGTCTCGGGTTGGCAGTCTGCCAGCGACTCGTCGAGTTCCAGGGCGGTCGGATCTGGGTCCGCTCGCGGTCGGGCGGAGGAACCGAGTTCGGCTTCGCTTTTCCGGTTTACGTCCACCAGGATTCTGACGGCGACTCGACCGAGGGATTCGCACAGGTTGGCGAGATGATGGAGGTCTCCGCTGAGTAATCTCAGGTGCTGTGCGAGGGGGCAACCGTGGTGGCTTTTACTCTCAGCCTGCGAAGTGCGCGGAGATGGCCTGGAATTGGCGCATGTGATCCAGGTCGTGGACACGCATAAAGAGCAGCCACTCGCGCCAGCTAAATGGCCCGAACATCGGATGAGTGATAGTGACCTCGAGATGTTCATCTCCGTTGGCCTTTAGGACGCGGTCGAGCAGGGCTTCCCTCGTGAGCTGGTAGGTCTGCCAATAGTCGTCCGCTGTCTGCAAACCTTCGCGGGCTCCGGCGCTCATGATGTCGCGGACCGTGGAAGGAGGGGCACCGCCATCGAGGATCCCCGTTATGGAGGCGGCGCCGATGTCGTTCATGTCAAGGATGTGCGTGAAGACTTCGGCGGCGGACCAATCCTCAGGTGCCGGACGCTCGGAGAATTGTGCCGAGGGGACGGCGGCGGCGGCCACGGGCAGGCCAGCAGTGTCGTTTCGAACCTTTTGGACGAGCTCCGGGAGACTGAGTTTATTGGCCTGCGCCAGGATGTAGCTTCGGATTCGTTCGGATTCAGTCGGTTGACCCATGTTGCGAGACTCCTTCCCTGGATTGTGCGTCTAAGCCGTTAAGAGCGCTCTTCGGCGTTGACTTCGTGCACCAGCGCCATGAATCTGCCGAGCGTTGCGATTCGTTCGGCGAGGTCATCGCCTGCGGGCGAGACGCTGATTGAGGTGATGCCCGCGTCCCGGAAGGCGCGTATGCGGCCTTTAACCATCGCGTCGGTGCCGAGCAGATTGCCCTGGATGACCAGGTCATCTGGCACGGCAGCAGCGGCCTCCTCGCGTCTCCTCTCCAGCCAGAGCGCCTGCACCGTATTCGCCGCTTCAGCGAAACCCTGCATGGCGTAGGCGTCCTTATAGAAATTGTGGTCCTTCGAACCCATCGCTCCCATCTCGAAGGCGAAGCCGCTCTTTCGCGGGGCGATCAGCTTTGCCAGATCGTCACCGAACTCGACGACGCCACCGGCCTGCCGCTCGATCGAATCGAAATCCCGACCAGCCCGCTCTGCGCCCCTCCTGATGGCGTCCAGGAGCGGCCTCGAGCTATCTGCCGCGAAGGAGGACGCGAGCCACCCGTCGGCGATCTCTCCGGTGGCCTCGAGGCTTTGAGGGCCGAGAGTTGCGAGGTAGATTGGGACGTGTGCAGGCGGGGCGCTTGTCTTGAGCGCCCTGCCTTCGCCGCCGGGCAAGGGGAGGGTGTAGACCTTGCCGCTGTAGTTCACCCGCTCCCCCGCGGTTGCCATGCGGACGATCTCCACTATTTCGCGGAGGCGCTGGAGCGGCCGATCGAAGCGAACGCCGTGCCAGCCCTCGATCACCTGTGGCCCGCTATTTCCGAGGCCGAGGATGAAGCGCCCATTCGAAAGTGACTGGAGAGTGAGCGCGGTCATGGCGACGAGCGCGGGCGACCTGGTCCCGGCCTGCATGATCGAGGTGCCGAGCTTCACCTTCTCGGTCTTGCCAGCGAGGTAGGCGAGCGGCGTAACAGCATCGAAGCCCCAAGCCTCGGCGGTCCAGACGCTCTCGACTCCGAGTTTCTCCGCTTCGAGCACCCAGCTGACAGACTCCTCCCAGGAGCCGCCCGAGCCGAAACCGGTAGCAATCTTCACCATCCGTGTTCCGTCCTTTCCCCTACCAGGTATCTACGTTTGGCCGCTTCTTCGTGCGACGGGTCGCGGGGGGGAGGACGCTGCGCAGGCCGTTGGCGACCCAGAACCGCGTGTCCGCCGGGTCGATGACGTCGTCCACCTGGAAGGAGACTCCCTGATGGATGGCCCGGCTACGCTCGTAGGCGCGGTTGACCAGGGTCTCGTAGCGCTGGAGCCGCTCCGCCGGGTCCGCGATGTTTGCGAGTTCGTTGCGGAAGCCGAGCTTCACCTGCCCTTCAAGTCCCATGCCGCCGAACTCGGCGGTCGGCCAGGCGACGGCGAAGAAAGGATCTTTGAAGCTTCCGCCGGTCATCGCCTGAGCGCCGAGACCATAGGCCTTGCGGAGCACGACGGCGAAAATGGGGACCGTCAGGTTCGCGCCCGTGACGAAGAGGCGGCTGCAGTGGCGGACGAGCGCGGTCTTCTCGACCTCCGGGCCTACCATCATGCCCGGCGTATCGCAGAGGACGAGCAGGGGGAGATCGAACGCATCGAGGAGCTGCATAAAGCGCGCGGCTTTGTCCGAGCCGTCGCTGTCAATGGCGCCGGCGAGGAAGGCCGGGTTATTGGCGATGATGCCCATGGGTCGGCCCTCGATTCGAAGAAAGCCGGTCACCATGCCGAGGCCGTAGTGGCGCCGCAGCTCAAGGAAGGAGCCCGAGTCGGCCAGCGTGTCAATCACTTTGCGGATGTCGTAGATACGCAAGCGGTTTTCGGGAACGGCGTTGCGCAGGTGGCGCTGGTCGGCGCACTGCCACTCTTTCACGGTGCCCTGGAAGTAGGAGAGGTACTGCTTCGCGACCTTTACGGCTTCCGCTTCGTCCGCGACGGCGATATCGACGACCCCGTTGGGGACCTGCACGGACATCGGGCCGACCTCTTCCGGGAGGAAGACGCCGAGGTTGCCGCCCTCGATCATCGCCGGGCCGCCCATGCCAATGTTCGAATCCTCGGTCGCGATGATTACATCGCAGCAGCCGAGGAGCGCGGCGTTGCCCGCAAAGCATCGGCCCGAGTTGATGCCGATAACGGGCACGGTGCCGCTCAAGCGGGCCATGGTCGAAAACGTCGGGGTATCGAGTGGTCGGCCACCGAAGAACTCGCCTCCGCCGCCTCCGCTGACGCTGGAACCGCCGGTGCGGTTGCCGCCGGTCCCAGCGCGCCCACCGCCCCCTTCGGTGAAGAGCACTACCGGGACACGCCACTTCTCGGCGAGCTCGAGCATCCGGTCGGTTTTGACGTGGTTCAGCGGGCCCTGGGTACCGGCGAGAACGCTGTAGTCGTAGGCCAGCACCGCGGCACGCGTGTCGCGATCCGGGAAGAGGGCACCGTTGATGCTGCCGAAGCCGGTGACCATGCCATCGGGGGCGAATTTGCCGATGACTGTCTCTAGAGGCAGACCGGTGCCTGGGGTCAACACGAGCGAGCCTGTTTCGACGAGCGTACCGGGATCCACAAGGTCGTCGATGTTTTCACGGGCGGTGCGCTGCCTGGTGGCGCGGCGGCGCGCGACGGCGTCCGGCCGAGCCGCATCGAGGGTTGCCGCGTGGCGGGCGTGGATGAGCTGGAGGTC
>JBDSEP010000274.1:0-3917 GCA_039919985.1 Tepidiformaceae bacterium
CACGGCGACCCGCTCCATCCGCACGAGTCGCCATGGGTGATGACGCTTCCGCTCATCATCCTGTCGGTGCCGGCGATCGCGGCTGGTTGGTTCGCCTACCACGAGAAGTTCGGGACGTTCATCAGCGGCGCGCTTCCAGAAGCGGCGCATGAAGGCGGCAGCTCCTTCGAGTGGGGCATCGCGCTCAGTTCATCTCTGCTCGCTCTCGCCGGTATCGGCGCGGCCTACGCCATCTACGCCCGCAAATGGGTAACCTCGGAGTCGCTGCGCGGTACCTTTGCGCCCTTCGCCATGCTCTTCGAAAACAAGTACTACATGGACAAGATCTACGAAGACCTGTTCGTCAAGACGATCTTCCAGAAGGGCTGGAATCGCCTGCTCCAGATGAACGACCGTTACGTCGTCGATGGAATCGTCAACAGCAGCGGACGGTTGACTCGTGGCTTGAGCGAACGTGCTCGGGCGATCCAGACCGGCCAGTTGCAAAGCTACGGCCTCGGCTTCGTCGCCGGTGTCGTCATCCTCGTCGTCGCGGTATTTGCCGCGAACCCGCTTTAGGAGGCGCGCGTTGGAACTTTCAGTGCTCGTCTTCCTCCCGGCCGTGGCCGCTGCCCTTATCCTGCTGCTCCCGGAGCGATACGAAGGCTATTCCAAGTGGATCGCCCTCGCCGCCACCACCGGTGCGCTCGCACTTTCGATCCAGATGTTCTTCGCCTTCGACCTCGATGCGACCGGATTCCAGTATGTGGAACGTCGCGACTGGGTGGATATCGGCGGTTTCAATCTGCAGTACTTCCTGGGCGTGGACGGCCTAAGCATGCCGCTCGTGGTTCTGACCACCTTCCTGACGGTCGCTTCCGTGCTCATCTCGTTCAACATCACCATGCGCCCGCGCGCCTATTACGCCTGTTTGCTGATCCTCGCGACCTCGGTACTTGGCGTGTTCACCGCCTTGGACTTTCTGCTCTTCTTCCTCTTCTGGGAGTTGGAGCTCTTCCCCATGTTCCTGCTCATCGCGGTCTGGGGTTCGGGGCGCAAGGAGTACTCGGCCACCAAGTTCGTGCTCTACACGATTGCCGGGTCCGCCTTCATGCTCATCGGCATCCTCGTGCTGGCCTTCAACCAGAACACCTTCGACATCGAAAAGCTCGGGCAATCGAACTTTTCGGGGACGCTGGTTCCCCTGGGCTGGGTGTTCTTCCTGCTCTTCATCGGCTTTGCGGTGAAGCTACCGATCGTCCCGCTCCATACCTGGCTGCCGGATGCACACAGCGACGCGCCAACTGCAGTCTCGGTGATGCTCGCCGGCGTGTTGCTCAAGATGGGCGGCTACGGAATCATCCGCATGTGCGTCACCATCATGCCGGGCGTGGCGGATGACTACTCGATCTGGTTCGCGGGTATCGGAGCGGTGAGTGTGCTCTACGGTGCCTTCATCACGCTCCGCCAGACCGACGTAAAACGGCTCGTGGCGTACTCCTCCGTTAGTCACATGGGCATCGTGCTGCTCGGGATCGGCGCGCTCGGCAGCACGGGCCTGGCAGGGGCGACCTACCAGATGCTCGCGCACGGGGTAATCACCGGGCTCCTCTTTGTGATGATCGGCCTGATGTACGACCGCACGCACACGCGCGACATTGCGAAGCTCGGGGGCCTCGCGCGGCAGATGCCGTTGATCGCCACGGGGATGGTGTTCGCGGGCTTCGGCAGTCTCGGGCTGCCGGCGTTGGCCGGGTTCATCGCGGAGATCACCGTCTTCCTGGGCGCGTTCCAGAGGTACGAGTGGGCGGTACTGATGTCGATCTTCGGCGTGGTGCTTTCTGCCGGCTACGTGCTCTGGATGCTCCAACGCGTTGTCTTCGGTCCCGTGCGCCACGAATGGGATGGCGTTACTGATCAGAAGTACTGGTGGGAGCACTCGGCGGTGGCTGGTCTTGCCGCGCTGGTGGTCCTCCTCGGAGTCTATCCCGCTCTGCTGATGAATATGATCCAGCCGGCGATCGACACGATCATGCTGAGGGTGGGCTCGTGAACAGCATCGACATCGTCGGCCCGCAGTTCGCCGTGCTCGTGGCGGCAGCCATGGTGCTGCTGATCGATGCGCTCGTCCCACAGCAGCGCCGCCTGCTGCCTTTCGTAGCGCTGGGCGGACTGGCGGTATCGGCGGTCTGGACCGCGGTCTGGGTGGCACGCGACGACTACCAGACAGCGTTCGAAGGCACTCTCTCGCTTGACCAGTATTCGGTTTTCTTCTATTTCCTCTTCGCCGGCATTACTGCCACGGTGGTGCTCGCTTCGATTGACTGGGTGAACCGGGAGGGTAGGGGGCAGGGCGAGTACTACGCCCTCGTCCTCACCGCCTGCAGCGGCCTCATGTTCCTCTCGGCGGCGCGAGACCTCATAACGATCTACCTCGCCCTCGAACTCTCCTCCATTCCCCAGTACATTCTCGCGGGCTGGGGTAAGGATGTTCGATCGAGCGAGGCGGGGCTCAAATATCTGCTTCTTGGCGCGGTGGCGTCGGCGCTCCTCCTTTACGGGATGGCCCTGCTCTACGGCGTTACCGGGACCACGGTTCTCCCCGAGATAGCGCAGGCCATCCAGGCCGGCGGCGACGCGAATCGCAGCGTGCTCGTCCTCGCCATGGTGCTGCTGATCGCCGGCTTCGGATTCAAAATGGCTGTGGTGCCTTTCCAGATGTGGGTGCCCGACGTCTACCAGGGTGCGCCCACGCCGATCGCCGCTTTTCTGTCAGTGGGTTCCAAGGCCGCCGCCTTTGCAGTGGTCACGAGAATTTTTTTCGAGGCCCTGGACGCGAAATTCCTGAGCGATGACTGGTCGATGATCTTCGCCGTGCTGGCGGCCGTTTCGATGACCGTCGGAAACGTGATGGCTGTGGTCCAAGCCGACATAAAGCGGATGCTCGGCTACTCCTCGATCGCCCAGGCAGGCAACTTTTTGGTGGGACTCGCGGCAATCGCGATTGTTGGACAGGAGTTCACGCTGGGAGCGAGCGCGGTACTCTTCTTTCTCGCCGCCTACGCCTTCACCAACCTTGGCGCGTTCGTTTCGGTGATCGCCATCTCGCAGAAAATCGGCAGCGACCAGATCAAAGACTACGCAGGCCTCTGGAAGCGCTCGCCCTTGCTCACCGTTGCTTTCGCGCTCTGCCTGATCTCGCTCACCGGTATCCCGCCAACCGCAGGATTCTGGGCGAAGATGTATATCTTCAACGCGGGTATCCGGGCGGACCTCGTCTGGCTTGTCGTTGTCGGCGTCCTGAACAGCATTATCTCCGGCTACTACTACCTCTCGGTGGCGCGCCAGATGTTCCTCGGCGATTCCACCGAGTCGCAGCCGATTCGCACCAGTCCGTCAATTGGGCTTTCGCTCGGGGTCACCGCGCTTGGCGTCTTTGTCTTCGGCATTCTCCCCATGCCACTAATTAGCGCGGCTAAGGATGCAGCGCACATTTTCGCCGCAAAGTAGGTTCATATTCCTTACGACGTCTCCATCGAGGTCTCCATTGAATCGCTCGCCGTTGACGTCGAGGCGATGCAAGCGCTGGCGGTGCGGATTATGGCCGGCGAGCACGTGGAGGATGGCACAGCTCTCGCAATCCTGGTGACGGATGACGATGAGGTGCGGCGGATGAACCTCCAGTTCCTTGGCATTGACGAGCCGACCGATGTCCTTTCCTTCCCGGATGAAGCTGGCGACTTTGTGCAGGGGATATCCGAGGAGACACTCCTGGGAGACATTGCCATCGCGCTGCCGACGGCCCAGCGGCAGGCGGACGCCGCCGGTCATTCGCTCGATGAGGAAGTAGCCCACCTCCTCACGCACGGCATCCTCCATCTGCGAGGCTATGACCACGTGACCAACGCCGAGGACGAGACCCGCATGCGCGCTCGCGA
>JBDSEP010000280.1:0-3531 GCA_039919985.1 Tepidiformaceae bacterium
ATGCGTTTCGCCGTAAAAGTGCCGCAGTATGGGCGGCAGAGCGTAAAACGCGAACGTCGCCCCCACGACTATCCCGAGCACGGCGCCCCAGATCAGGCAGCCCTTGCGGCCCTTCGTTTCGGGGTCCGGCGCCGATTCCAGTCGCCGACGCGCCGAAGCTGGATTCGCCACCCCGTCACTCACGCGTCACCGCTCGCCGTCGCAGGTTTCCCGCGCTATACCGCCACCGCGTCGGCAAAGAAGGTGTCGAGCACCCGCTGTTGCAGCGGGAGATTCAGCACGTGCGCCCGCTGCAGCTGCTCCCAGAAGTAGCGGTACGTCGCGCGGTCGTGAAGGTTGCCCTCGTGCTGGATTGGCCCCCAGTCCGCCTCGTACGCCTTCAGGAGGATCGCCTCGCCCTCCTCGATCTCCGGCATCTCCGGTGCCATCGCCCGCGTAATCGGCTCGATCTGCGCAGGGTAGATGCTCCACTGCCGCAGAAAACCGAACTCCTCGCGCGCCCGCCGTGCATCGTTATAGATGAACTCCGTGTCCTTTAGCTCCAGCGTCACGTTGTGCGCAGGGACAATGCCGTTCGAAAGCGCCGCCGCCACCGTCTCTGATTTCGCACGGTGCAGCAGCGCGTGGTCGAACTGCGCCGGCGAACGCATCGCACTCGAGGGGATAGCCCCGTGATGCGCGCTCACGTAGTCCATGAGCCCGAAATCCAGCACCTGGATATTCGGCAGCTCCGCGATCTCCCACACTTCGTGCAGCGCGCCGTGCGTCTCGATGAGCGCGTGGATCGGGATCTCGCGCTGGATTCCCGCCTTCGCCGCAGTGCTCCGAATGTAGTCGATCATCTCCGCCAGCTGCGTCGCCTTCACCGTCTTCGGCACCGTAATGTACGCCAGACGCTCGCCCGCCCCCGGCACGATGATCTCCACGTCCTGCTTCCAATGCTCGTTCGTGTAGTCGTGGATTCGAACGCCCGCCATGTTGAACTTGTTCAGCTCGCTCTGCTGCATCCGCACCACCATCTCGGCGTGCGACTTCTCCGCCCCGGTGGGCGCGCCATCCTCGCAGTCCATCGTGATATCGAAGACGCCGCCCATCCTCTCCTGCAGCTGAAACGCCTTGCCGATGCGCTCCTCAGTCCCCGCGAAATGCTCGCACGTGGGGATGATTGGGAACGGCTTCTCGCCTTCGAAGAGCGCTTCATTGGGATGGCGTGGCATAGCGGACCTACCTGCATGTGGAGGATGAGAACGCGCTCAGGCGCGGCCCCCGCAGTATCGCACCCAGGCCGTCAGCCGTCAGCCATCGGCTCTCGGCCGTTAGCATCCCTCCGTCAGCGCCCGCCTCGACGCACTGGCCACGCGCAATCCCTCCAACAGCCAACAGCCGAAGGCAACCCTGGCAGCTAGAAGCTAGCAGCTCTAGAGAGGCCGGGTCGCAGCCCGCCTGGCCACCCGTGCCAATCCCGCCAACAGCCAAAAGCCAACAGCCAAAAGCCAACAGCAACCCTAGCAGCTAGCAGCTAAAAGCTGGAGGCTAGCCGCCGGGCCGCAGCCCCGAGTGCTCGACCATCGTGCAGCGATCCTGCGCCACCGCCAGCCCCGCCGTCCGGGCCTTGGCCAGCCCCTCGTCGTTGCGGATAGCCGCCTGCAGCCAGACACCCTTCGCCCCGATGGCGATCGCGTCCTCGATAACCGGCCCCGTCTGCTCCGAGCGCACGAACACGTCCACCAGGTCGATCGGCTCGGGGACGTCGCGCAGACTGGCGTACGCCTTCTCCCCCAGCACCTCCGCCGCCGGGTGAATCCCCCGGTGCACGGGCACAATGCGATACCCCGCTCGCTGCAAATAGCTGGCGATGCGGTACGCGGGCCGGTCCATCCGCGAATCCAGCCCCACCACGGCAATCGTCTTTGCGTCCCTAAGCGTTTCCAGTGCGGCGTCCACGTTTCCTCCCGGCGGCCACCGGTTTCTTGCGACCGGCAGCGGCTGCTGGCGACACCGGGTTCCCGGTGCTCGTATCGATCTCCACCAACTCCCAGCCCTCCGGCAGCGTCACCGTCGAGCCCGTGAGCTGGGCCACGGCGTTCCCCACAGCCAGCGTGCGGTCCATGCCATCCGCCTGCCCGTAGGCCGGCACAGGCACGTTCGCCAGCGAAAGCCGCTTTCCACTCTTTTTCACCAGCGTAAGCGAAAACTGCCGCAGCGCGTCGGCCTCTCCCCGCCAGCGGTCCGGCCGATCGCCCTCGATAGCCACCTCCAGGTGGTCGATCTTCGCGAACGGCACCAGCTCCTTCGTCCCGATTCCCATCCCCAGGAACCCCTGCTGCCAGGTGGCCGAACCCTTCTTCGCGTCCACCACCACATCCGCACCGATTACTGCGCTGATCAGCGCAATCGTCGAAAACGGCACCACAATCAGGCAGACCAGCAGCATCGTCACCAGTGCCCAGAACGGCAGCGAACTCCCCGAGCGCGCCATCCACGTCACCGCCGCCGCGGCCAGCAGCAGACCGACGATCGGCACGATCACCGTCCCCCGTGCGCTCTTGATTTCGATCCGGTCCTCGCCGATCACCGCCATCGAACGGTGCAGCAGCACTTCCCGGCGCCCATCCCGGCGGCGGATGACTACATGCTCCGGCAGGTCGAGAGGCACCCACCCAGTCTACGAGCGCCGCCTGTTGAGCGCCGCCAGCACCTCCCAACGCCCCCGGACAGTCAGTGCCGCGCTCTCTGTTCAGATTCTTACACGATTTTTACGTTTCTCAATTTCGAATCTGTGCACGCCTTGTCGGTCGCCATTTCGACAGGAGAATTGTAAAAAACTAGCGGTTTTCGCGACATCTCCTGTCGCAATAGCCACCAACACGTACACCTGTACGAAACCAGCTATTGACGTACCGTTCACCAAACATGCACCATCCTTGCCAAGTCCGGGTAAACCCTTACTCGGCGAAAACGGAACGACGGCGGAAGAGCGAAAACAGCCCTCCGCCCACAGTCGTCCCAGGCCCCGCGTGCGGCCAATAGTCGCGCGCCCAAAGGACGCAACGGAGCATCAATGACCCTCGTACTCCACGGAAAATCGAAAACGCGCCAGACCTGGCTGATCGCCATCGCGGTCGCCATGATCGCCTTCGCCGCCCTCGCCGGCGCCGGCACCCTCCTCGGCAACGGCAACGCCCGCGCCGCTGGCACGGTGATGTACAGCAGCATCCCGGCAACACTCCCGGGCAACGTAACAAGCCTGGCCTTCGAAGGGACGCAAGCTTCGGAGTTCGGCGATCGCGTCTCGTTCGTCGCCGGCTCTGGCACGACCCTCGGCTCAGTAACTGTCGTCCTTTCGAGCTGGGGCTGCCAGGCCGGATTCTGGCAGACCGGTAACTGCTCGACGACGCCGGGAGCGACGTTTACTCACCCAATCACGTTGAACCTCTATCAGGCCGGAGGCACTCTCCCCGGCGCACTGATTGCAACCCAAACTCAAACGTTCGCCATTCCCTACCGCCCCTCCGCTGACGCGCTGAATTG
>JBDSEP010000343.1:0-5545 GCA_039919985.1 Tepidiformaceae bacterium
CGTGGCAGTTCGCGAAGGCCCAACACACCGCTGAATCGCACGGCTGGTCCAAGTTTGTTTCTATGCAGAACCACTACAACCTGGTCTACCGCGAAGAAGAGCGCGAGATGATCCCGCAGTGTCTCGCCCAGGGCGTTGGCATCATCCCGTGGAGTCCGCTTGCGCGTGGCTTCCTCGCCGGCAACCGCACTGCCACCATGCAGGACGAGACCGCGCGCTCCAAGTCCGACGATTTCGCCCACGCGCTCTATTACAAGAATTCGGACTTCGAAGTGGTGGAGGCCGTCAAGCAGGTGGCGGCCGAGCGGGGCGTGAAGCCCGCCCAGGTCGCCCTCGCCTGGATGCTCGGCAAGCCCTTCGTCTCCGCGCCGATCATTGGCGCGAGCAAGATGTACCAGTTGGATGAAGCGATCGGCGCGCTGGAGCTCACGCTCACCCCGGAGGAAGTGAAGGCCCTGGAAGCGCCTTACGAACCCCACCGCGTGCTCGGCCACCAGTAGTGCGGAACCACGAAAGTGCGGTGACGAACTCGTCGCGCTGAGCTCGCCTCAGGCGCGACGCCACGCCACGGCGCCGCGGCAAACGGTCGCCGCCACCTGCAAGGCGCCATCCAACACCACGAGGTCTGCGTCCAGGCCCTGTTCGATGTGCCCTTTGCGCGCCGCTCCGGCGATGCGCGATGGGTTGCCGGAGCACATGCGGAAAGCGGCCGGCAGATCCACCCCCAGCCACTGGATCACGTTCCGGAAGTGCTCGTCCATGGTCGCCACGCTGCCCACAATCGTGCCATCCTCGCGCACCGCTTTCGCCCCGCTCACCGCCACGTTCTGGCCCGCGAACTGGCCACCAGTCACTCCCGTACCCGCGAGGTGCAGGTTGTCGGTGACTACTACGCTGCGCTCCGGCCCAAGAAACCGGAAGAGAAGACGAAGCACTTCGGGGTCGATATGCGCGCCGTCGCAGATCAGTTCACACGTCACCGTCTCGTCCAAAAGCGCCGCAAGAATCGGCCCGCCCTCTCGCTGATGAATCGGGCGCATGGCGTTGAAGAGGTGCGTCACGTGCCGGATGCCTGCGTCGAACCCGCGCCGCGCCTCCACCACCGTGGCGTCCGTGTGGCCCATCGCCGGGATCGCCCCGGACTGCCGGACGGCGTGGATAAGCTCCAGCGCGCCCGGCAGTTCGGGCGCGAGCGTGACCTGGCGGATATGCCCGCCCGCCGCCTCCTGGAAGCTTTCGAACTCCCCATGGACAGGGTTGCGCAACATCCCCGCCGGGAAGGCCCCCATGCGTGCTGGGTTGATGAAAGGACCCTCCATGTGGAATCCCAGCGGCTCCGCGCCGCCCGCCCGGCCGATCACCGGATTCAGTGCGCGAAAGAGGGTTCGTGTGTCTTCGGCGTCGCGGCCAACAGTGCTCACCAGGAACGAGGTAACGCCATTGCGCGGAGCCCAGTCGCAATAAGCCTCGATGCGAGCGACTTCGTGCGTGAAGAACGAGTTCCCGCCGCCTCCGTGCACATGCACATCGATAAACCCCGGTCCAACGGTCATGCCGCTCGCGTCGATCACCCCGGCGCCATCCGTCGACAGCCCTGCTCCAACCGCCGCTACGCGCCCGCCCTCGATCAGCACATCGGCGCGTTGAACACCCCCCGGGAGCACGGCGTCTCCTCCGCGCACAAGCAATCTCGCCTCAGGCATGGGACTTTACTCCGTTTCTTCCCGCAGGGGCGGCGTCAACAGGCCGACAGTGGCGGTCATTATTGGCTGCTCCCTCGGCGCGGTCTACGCTGGCTCGTCTCCACAAACCGTTCGACGAAGGCATCCGCTTTGGCAACGACTCTCACCTCGGTTCCCGGGTTTCGTGCAATCAGCCACCAGCCACCAGCCAACAGGCGCGTCAAATCGGCGTAGACTCGGTGCACACCACCTCCCTGGAGGCTCCCCATGGCCGCTCTCGATGGCGTCAAAATCCTCGATCTCACCCAGTACGAAGCCGGAACGTCGTGTACTCAGTACCTCGCCTGGTTCGGCGCCGACGTTTACAAGGTGGAACGCCCTGACGTCGGCGACCCCGGCCGACACGTCGCCGGGCGCGGGAGCGATTCGCTCTACTTCCTCACCTTCAACCACAACAAGAAGAGCGTGGCGATCGCCCTGGACACTCCCGAAGGCAAGGAGCTCTTCCTCAAGCTGGTGCCCCAGGTGGATGCGGTCGTCGAGAACTTTAGCCTCGGCACCATGGAAAAGCTGGGACTGGGCTACGATGTGCTGAACGCCGTCAATCCGCGGATCATCTACGCCACCATCAAGGGCTTCGGTACCTCCGGTCGCCATAGTCAGTACAAATGCTTCGATATGGTCGCCCAGGCCGCTGGCGGTACATTCAGCGTGACCGGCGAACCAGACGGGCCGCCTATGCGCCCCGGCGCGACCTTCGGTGACACCGGCTCTGGCGTGCACTGTGCGCTCGGAATCTGCGCCGCCTACATCCAGCGCCTGCAAACCGGTCGCGGCCAGATCGTCGAAATCGCGATGCAGGAAGTTATTGCCAGCTTCATGCGCGAACCGATGTCCCATCGCCAGTGGGACGAGAGCCCGATTCGGCGCCGCGGCAACCGCACCGTCGTCCCCACCGACCTCTTCCCCTGCAAGGGCGGCGGTCCGAACGACTACATCTACCTCTTTCCTGCCACCTCGCGCATGTTGGACGCCCTCATGACCGCCATCGGCAAGCCCGAACTGCTCTTGGATGAGCGCTTCCAAACCACGCCCGAGCGGCGAAAGCACGGCGACATCCTCTACCAAGAGGTGAAGGAGTGGACGATGCAGCGCACCAAGATCGAGGCGATGGAGTACCTCGCCGAACGAGGCGTTCCCTGTAGCGCGGTCTACGATAGCGAAGACATCCTGCACGATGCCCACCTCCTCGAACGGAACATGATTCGCAGCGTGCAGCACCCCGTTCACGGCGCCGTGGAGATGGTAGGCCCGCCTATCCACCTCAGCGACTCGAACGTCGAGATGGTCGCCGCTCCCTTGCTGGGCCAACACACGGCCGAGGTGCTCGGCAAGGAGCTGGGCATGGACGCCGGGGCGATCGTCGCCCTGGAGACGCGCGGCGTGCTCGGCATTCACCGGCCCGTTGCTGTCGCCCCCTAGCGCTTTTGCCGAACTCAACCCACCTCGGCGCGTCCGGCAGTGCGGAGGTGGTAGATTGGAAGCTGTGCCGCCCATTGCGCGGCCGGGAGGCCCAGGTGGCTAAAGGCCAGGAGAAACCAGCTAAGACCAACAAGCCCAAGGTGACCACCAAGGCAAAGCAGGCAAAAAAGGCCGAAAAGAAGGCCGCTACGGCGTAGCTGCCCTCGCTAACCCAACCAGCCCGCCGGAGCTGTTGGGTGCCAGGCGATGCCCAGCAGCGAGTCGCCCTTCGCCCGGTCCACTGGCTCGAACATCGCCCACTCTTCGGCCGTTGCCTCAATCTCGATCACCGGCCAGCCGATTGGTGTGCCCCCGCCCCTGATCACGAAGGTCTCGCGGTCGAATCCCGGCGAGCCGTACGCTTCGGCGATCGCGCTCCCCACGTCGCGCTGCCATGCGTTCGGCACGCGACCCGCGTGGGGGACGGCCGCCGGGTCTGCGAAGAATCCGCGAAAACTCGCCGGGTGCGCTGTCCGCCCGCAGGAGAGCCAGCGCTCCTTCCGGGGAAGCTCGTTTGCCCCGAGCGCGAGCCCCTCCAGCTTCCGGAAGAGCCCATGCCGCCGGTACTCCGTTCCAACGCAGCAGAGTCCCGCGAGATGCACGTTGCTACCCGGAGCCCCGGGCAGGTCGATGATTCGCGCCTCGCCCAGCGCGAATCCCGCGACCTCACCGCTCGCTGCAACCGCCGTCGCGAGGTAGCGAAGCTTGCTGAGGTTCTTCTCCAGGTAGGCGAGGTTCGCCTCGCGATAGTTTTCCCGAAAGAGCCGCCTCACGTCCGCGAACGTGGCAGTCGGCACCGCGTCCGTTGTCACCACCGCGAACGTAAACTCGGCGTTGCTCTCCATCGGCGGCTCCCCCCCCCGGCACGGAATTTACGCGGGGCGAGTATGACCCCACAAGGCACCGCCGCCAACAGCACACAACACGTCGCTCATGCCGGTTCGATCGTTGAAGTCAGCCCGCAGCTTTCCAGCGCGTCGCGGTAATGTTCGGCCGCCTCTTTGGGACACTCGATGACCGTCGCCTGGCCGTTCTCGTGGGCCGCCAGCATGACTTCCACAGCCGCTTCAATCGTCAACGATTGCACGCAGCGCACCAGCGAGCGCACGACGTGGTCCATGCTGTTGTGATCGTCGTTGTGCAGAATCACCCGATACGGAGGAAGCAGACGGGTCAGCGTCGCTTCGTCGAAATCCGTAGCCGGGAGCACCGGCGCGTCGGGCGTGGTCGCTGAGCGCACCTCAGCCGCCCTGGATGCTCACCATGAACTCCAGCCGATCCCCATCTTTGAGGAGGTCACCGCCCTCGGCCTGGCTGTCGTTGATCAGCACCAGCACCGATTCGCCATCCGCATCGCTGAAACCCTCCGCCCGAAAGACCTCGCGCGCGGTCAGCCCGGCACGCCAAGCCACCTCAGTACTGCCCTGTTTCGAATGCGTTCGTTTCACGAGAGTGGGGAACCATTTGACGTGCACGGTCACTCGCTAAGGGTAGCGCGTGCGGGTGCCGGGGTGCGAGTAGCGCTAAAACGGAGATGGTGAACTCCATCCGCCGAGCGACTGTAGCCGATGTCCGGGAACTGGCCGAGATACACATCGCGGGATGGCGCGGTGCGTATCAGCACATCTTCCCGCCAGAGATGTTTGCTGCTCGCACGGTTGATGTCCGGGAGCTTGAATTTCGGGACCTGTTCTCAAAGGACGCAGCGCCCTGCATTTGGGTTTCCGAGTCCGCAGGCCGAATCGTGGGCTTCGCTTACACCCGCCCGGGCGAAGAACCGGATGTGGTGGATGGCGGCGAGCTCAAGCTTTTCTATGTGCTCCCGGAGTTGCGCGGGACGGGGATCGGGCTGCCACTGTTCGAGTACGCCGTCGCGGATTTGGCGACCAGAGGCTTGGAGCCGTATCTCTACACGCTTCGAGATAACGCCGCCGCCCGCGCGTGGTATGCAGAGCGTGGCTGGCGTCACGACGGCGCGGTGGCCCTGTGGTCAGATCGCGGCGAATATCCAGAGATCCTTGAGGTTCGTTACCGTCCGGATTCGGCGGATCCGAGATCCTTCCGCAGCCTGGTGGGGACGCTCGTATGGCAGGCAGAAGACATCATCACTCCGGGCGAAAACGAGTGGGAAGCTGACGCCGACTAATCCTGAACCTCCCGTCTGGTAGCCGCCGCTGCTACCATCTTCCCATGCCGCCCGCCCACTTCACCGTCTCCGCAGCGCGCACTCCATCAGGATTCATCGCGCACTGCCCCCAACTTGAGATCTCCTGCGAAGGGGCCACCGAGGAGGAGGCGCGCCGCAACGTCGTCGAGGCAATCGCCCTCCTCTTCGATGCCAC
>JBDSEP010000377.1:0-4860 GCA_039919985.1 Tepidiformaceae bacterium
GCCACAGTCCTGCCCACAGGGTCATCTACGCATGGCGACTGACGAACTGGCGAGCGTGGACTGAGCCATGGCGACGATCACGATCGAGTTTCCTCGGTCGAGAGTTGACTCTCTTCAGGCCCAAGGAATCGAATGTGTGGCCGACGTAACCGCGACGGATGGCGGCGAGCCGAGGCAAACAGGAAGAGAAACACGCTGCCGAAGCTGGCAGAGGGAGGACGCCAGAGCCCGTCTGGCGCCCACCCGGTGGCCGCCGACACGATCAGTGCCCTGCGCGGGCACCACCAGCAACGCTCATGCCCACGCCCCCGACTGGCCAAAATTCGCTCTTGCATGATGGGGATCGGAGACGGGGGTCGGCCCGCCGTCGTCTCCGTTGATGGCATCTCTGACCGCTGGGCCAATCCAGATGGTGGAGATAATGAACATAGCAGCGAAGATCGCCAGGGCGATTCCAGGAGCGAGCCATGAGCCGAAGCGGCGCCTCAGCCGCAACAGAAGGGGCACTGTGACAGCGAAGCCAATTGCTCCGAAGAGGATGCTCCCACCAGTGCCGGTGAGCACCGCGGCTCCCGCGACCGGTCCGACGTGATGCAGGACATGAGGGGTAATGCCGGCGATCGTCCCCACCGCACCGGAGAGCGCGCCATAGAGCCTCGCTATCCAGCCTCTGTTCGGTTGTCCTGGGCTTGCGCTGGCCTCACCCGTCGCCATGCTCCGTCTAACATCGCCTTTCATACTCTCCACAATAGTGGCCCTCTTTCCGGCCTCTCGGCTCCGCGTACTACCGCCCGTGGTAATTGTGCTCCCCACGCTGTCGCCACGAAACGCCGATCGGCCCTCGTTCGGGCACCGTCTGGCCAGAGATCGATGTCGTGGACCGTTCTGCCGCCGGCCGCAAGAGAGGGCACCGGCCCAACACTGGAACCTCCGTGGGCCACGACGTCGTCACCCACCCGCCGCGGTGTTGTTCCTGCCAGGTTGCATCGCTCGTGCACTGCCAGCCTGGCATCCCCCAAATCGATCGTGCGCCCGTCGATCTCCAGGCGCACAGACCTCTAAAACGACGAGCGCATCAAGGACATCGCCGAACGAGCAGTTCAAAGCCGCGGTCGAGACGGCAACTGAGCCGTCTGCAGGATGGCGGTCGAAGGCGAGAGCGCCGTCACAGGCGTACGAAAGGGCGTAGAACCCAACTTCTGTGCGAAGGGCTGCCGCGGCGACCCTTGCAGGAATTCGCTTCTTCGCTAAGCAACGCCGGGTCGGCCGGAGGACACCTGCGTGCTGATCGTCCGGGAGGGGCTATCGGGCCGGATTAGGACCCACACGGTGCGCCGGTTCGACGACGACTGTAGTAGTTTAGGCACTCAGTTCGTCGGAGGTGATCAGGTGACCAATACAAAGCGTCCAGGTGCGGCACCGTCGGCCTCGCACTCTAAGGGGTCGTGGGCATCACCTTCACAGCCTGCATAGACCACGGCTCCAGGGACGCCACACCACCCCGGACACCGCCAGCCCGGAAGCTGTGGCGAGCCCCCTCTTTCACTGGTACGTGAGCGAATGCAACATCAGGCGCGACCCGATGGCTCCGAACTCGATCGAGGCGGTAGCCACCGGCGGGCGACCCGATGTCGTGCGGGGGTCCGACGCCCCATGCGTTCACCGTTGGGGAGCCGAGCGCGTCCGGGCTTATCCCGTGGCCAGCAACGAGTCGGTCGCGGCCCAAGACGTTGCACCGCAGCTCGAAAGTTCGAGCTAGCGCATCGTCGCTATCATCTGCGCTGTTCAATCGAACAACTCGGTAGACCGAGATGCGCCTCAACGCTAATGATTCAGCCCCTGACGAAGGAGACCCCCGTTCGTGAATCGCTTTCACAATTGGTATTGCCGGTCGAGCTTGTGGCGGCGAACGATTCAGGGCTCGATTCTGCCCTGGGTGTTAAACGACGTTTTGCTCGGAGACGACGTCCTGGAGATTGGCCCCGGGCCAGGGTTGACCACCGATATCCTCAGGGAGCGCGTCCCGAAGCTCACTGCACTCGAGTATGGTTCCCGGCTTGCGGACCGGCTCCGTGGGCGACTGGCCGGGACCAATGTGACGGTAATTACGGGTGACGCCACAGAGATGACCTTCGAGACGAATCGGTTCAGCGCGGTTGCGTCGTTTACTATGCTCCATCACGTGCCATCACAGGATGCCCAGGACGCCCTGCTCCGTGAGGCTTTTCGCGTCCTGCGGCCCGGCGGATTGTTCCTCGGTTCCGACAGTCGCTCGAGCCTAATCTTCCGGGTCGCCCATTTGTTCGACACCATGGTGCTTGTCGATCCGGACCAGTTCGGGGGGAGGCTCGAGAGGACGGGCTTTGGCGAGATCCGGGTGGACTGCCGTAGGTCGGTCTTTCGCTTCTCGGCGAGGAAGCCGCGCCGCATTGATCCCTTCTCCGCACAGCCCCCCGAGTGGCAAGGGTCAGCTGACGAGAGGTAAACCATCTGCCCGGCGTGTAACGGGACGGCCGGGATCGCGCGCTCCGGTCTCGATCGTGTGGATAGAGCATTCGGGCTGTTCCGCTCGAAGTCCGGTCCTTGACTCTCGTGGTGAAAGGGACAACCAGACGGGCCGTCACGTTACGGCCCGTCTGGAAAGAGGCGCGGTCTGGGGTAGCGCTGCTTGTGTTGCAGGAATCCCGCGAAGGCGAGCGCTGCGAAACTAGGACGCCCCCTGTCAGCAAGACAGGCAGCGAAGCGCTTCCGTCTTGCGTCGGGCCCGTGCCAGCGAGGCGTTGCGGCGCCGACCTAAGGCATGGCAGCAACGGGTGCTGCTGTCGTCGCCGCCGTAGGGTTGAGGCGCAACCGTTGCGGTTGTTGGCCGGGGTGTTGTAGTCGGTGCCGACGCCGCAGCTGTCGGGCTGCCGGGCCCCGCCTGCGTGCCAACGTCGACGCCGGTGATCGTCGCGGAGCCCGGGCGGATGCTCTGCTGTTCCCAGAAGACGGTGCCCACCGAGGTGCCGAGTCCCTGGACCCACGTAGCAACCGTTTGAGAGGGGTCCGTTAGCCGTGATTTCGTCGCCGCTCCCGCCTGTGACGGCTGCCGAGGAGACAGACCAAAGTGACCTGATTGTCCACACCAACGCCAGCGAACGCGGTGCCGATAGGTTGCTCAGCGTGACGTTGAATGGAGCGGCCGTGCCGCGGGGCTGGCCGCCTGCGTATCCCGTGGACCGGGACAAGCCCGGGCGCGCACAAGAGCGCGGCTCCGCTAATCGCCACACACGCCAACACGCGCCTTTCTTTGAGCGAAAAGAGTAGTGTGCAAAGGTGAAGCTTCTATGAGGCTGCGACGAAAGGTCTGTGGGCGCGCGCGTTGGCCTTCACAAGTGGCGGATGGTGAGGGCGACGCTCGCCAGCATCGATTGGCGACATCGGGTCTGCAGTCGGAGAGCCGTCGGCCACTTGGCATATAGCTACTCGCGTGTAATACCCGGTGGCCACGTGTCTTTTGGACCTTGCCACGACCTCCAATCATCTCAACGATTGTTTCATTGTCTTCGCAGCCCGTTCGGTGGTTTGAGATACTAACGTTATGGGGGCCGTCCGAACACCGCGGATTTGTAACTCCCCGAGCCATGTTCACTGATCATTCTGCCTTCAGCACACGTAACGTTAGACAGTCAGACTAGGGGCTTGAGGTGTCGGAGCCGATCTGCGTTGCTGTGCGGGTGCGCCAACCCGCGTATCTGACAAATCGAAGTAAGGAAGACCGCTCGGTGAGAGACATCCCAAGACTGATCGGACTCGCAACGCTCGCAATGACAGCAGGTCCTTTCGGCTCCGCCACGCTCGGTATAGGATCGTCCCCCCGGGATGCGTTGGAATTATTCAACGCCGGGAGCATCGCCAAGCCGAACAGCGATCCGAGCGGCCAACTCTACCTCGAGCAGGCGGTGCAGCTCGATCCGAACTTCTCGCGCCTCAGCGCTAAGCAGGCCGCCGGAAGTGCGCGCGCAGGCAGTCTTAAGCCGATGAGCGAGCTACTCGCCGGCGGCACTTGTCTGCCGAACCCAGGGTCCGCCCCCAGGTGCGCGCACGTTCGACGCACCGCGTCGCGGGGTATCGCTTCGGCGGCCGGGCCGGCTGTAGGGGTCGTGTCATGATCGGTGCTCGCCGTGGTCTGATTCTTATCCTTGCCCTCGCGGGCGGTCTCGCGTCGGCCCTAGTGTTCTCCGCTTCCGCCCAGGCGCACCCGCTCGGAAACTTCACCATTAACCGCTACGCCCGTATCGAAGTGCACAGCGACCGCTTCGTCATCCAGTACGTGGTCGATACGGCAGAGATCCCGACCTTTCAACTGATTGGCGATGTCGATGCCAACCGCGACGGCAAGGCTTCGCAAGCGGAGTTGGACTCCTATGCCGCCAGGGAGAAGGACCGCCTCGCGGCCAACTTTAAGCTTGTCATTGGTGGAAAGAAAATAGTCGTCAGTCCAGCCGAGACCACCATTGAATTGCTTCCGGGGGCAGCAGGGCTCCAGGTCACGCGGCTCGCCGTGGTCTACGAGGGAGCGCTCCCTAGTGGCCTTGCTCAGTCTAACAACGCTCAAGTCGTCTTCACTGATAGCAACTTCGCTGACCGGGCGGGATGGAAAGAGGTCGTGGTCGTTCCATCAGCGGGAGCGCAAATAACTGTGGACCCGAGATTTACCGTCGATACCAGCGACGCTCTGCGCAACTACCCGGCCGTCGCGCTCACCGCTGCCCCGGACGTCCGCGAGGTCAGTTTTTCGTGGGTGGTAGGTTCCGGGACGGTTGCCCCGCCGCTCAAGGCAGTGGTCGGATCCACGGCCCGGAGGACTAGCGGCTTCTC
>JBDSEP010000379.1:0-8583 GCA_039919985.1 Tepidiformaceae bacterium
TAGCCCGCTCAGCGCGGAAGCGCCTCGGCGTGCAGCCCGTAGAGGGGCGGCGCCTCAACGCCCATCGCTGTGAGGTAGCTGCAGAGTTGGCTCCGGTGGTGCACTTCGTGTTCGATGAAGCCCGCCAGCACTCTCTGCCACGCCGGAGACTCGCCGGACGTCGCGTTCGGCACAGGGATGTCGAAATCAGCGTCCACCAACCCGGCGATCACCGTCTTGCCACTTCGAAGGTTGAGCCGCTGGAGGTCGTGCGCCGTCGTCCCGGCGGCCACTTCGTGCCCGCGATAACGTTGACGCTGACGTTTTAGAGCGTCCAGGTTCATCAGCCGCGCGTTGATGATGTGCATCACCAGCTCACCCGCGCTGAACTCGGTCGCCGCCGGACGCCAGGTCAGCGCTTCGTCCCCAAGCAGCACAAGCGCCTCGTGCGTTCTCCCATGCACGCTTCCGACGTAGCTGAGAAGTTCGCTCTTTTCGATCAGTCCTGACATTCCAGGCCCCCTTATTGAAACAGCATCGTAGCGGACCCGCCGCCGCTTCCGGCGGGCGACTCGCTATACTTCGCCGCACATCACTCGGGGAGAATGGCATGGGCAAGCTCGATGGGCGCGTAGCGCTGATAACTGGTGGGGCGCGCGGGCAGGGCGCGGCCGAAGCAGCACTCTTCGCCTCCGAAGGCGCGATCGTCTTCGTCACTGACGTGCTCGATGACGACGGCAGCAGGACTGCCGCCGCCTGCGGCGGAACGTACCTCCACCACGACGTGACCAGCGAGGCTCGCTGGGACGAAGTGGTGGCCACCATCCTCAAGGACCACGGGCAGCTCGACATCCTCGTGAACAACGCTGGCATTTTCAAGGTGGGCAGCGTTGTTACGACCTCGCTCGAGGACTACCGGCAGGTGATCGAAATCAACCAGGTAGGGGTCTTTCTCGGCATGCGAGCGGTGGCGAAACCGATGATCGAGCGCGGCAGCGGGGCCATCGTGAACATCTCCTCCATCGCCGGGATGCAGGGCTCGCCGGGTGCGCTCGCCTACGGCGCGAGCAAATGGGCGGTGCGCGGCATGACGAAGAGCGCAGCCACCGAACTCGGCCGCTACGGCATCCGCGTCA
The DNA here is from genome assembly GCA_039919985.1 of Tepidiformaceae bacterium. Classification (GTDB taxonomy): domain Bacteria; phylum Chloroflexota; class Dehalococcoidia; order Tepidiformales; family Tepidiformaceae; genus PNKC01. The sequence goes on from JBDSEP010000379.1 coordinate 1,116, forward strand.
ACTCCATCCACCCCGGCATCATCGAAACGCCAATGCTCCACCAGATCCCGGCATTCGAAAGCGGCAACGCCGAGCGGTGGGTCCGGCGCATCCCCGCTGGCCGCGTCGCCGAAGCGCACGAAGTTGCGAAGCTCGCCCTCTTCCTCGCCTCTGACGAAAGTAGCTACAGCTCCGGCTCAGAATTCCTCATCGACGGCGGCATGACCGCTTCCTAGCCCGTCGGGCATGGCCCAGGGGAGCCGTGCCCATTAACCCCCAGCCGGAAGAGGCGACTTTGCGTGACCCCGTCGGACAGGTGGTCCTCACTCACTCTTGTGTGGTTCGCGGCGCTAGCCTTGGAACCTGGTCTCGCGAGATTTACCCTACACTCCGCTCGGTGCCGCTGGGCAACTGTCATTAGGGAAAATCTCGAAGGGGCGCCCACCGCGAATCCTGGAACGACCGCTGCGTCGGCTTCTAAGGCGTGAACGGTGCGACCGCGCTGGACCTGAACCCTCCGATGCTGCTGCTCTGGTAAATCACACCGTCGAGAAAGTCGGCGGTCTGGACATGACCCTGTGGCGTGAAGATAGGCGAAAGGCTCGGCCTCCCGGTAGATGACGTTTGGACCAACGCGATCGAGCCGCAGACCTGCGCGAAGGCGCTACTACGGAGCTGGCGAACCTCGCACTCCCCCAGTTCCGACTGGCCCTTTGGCGCTCCACCTGCCAGGTCGAACGATTCGAAGGTGTGCGTGTTGGACCCGGCCAATACGACGTCCCTAAGCACTACGGGGAAAGTAAATGTCGCCATTCGCCGGTGCCGCCGACCAGACCTGCTTCCCACTGGCGAGTTCGAGAGCTGAGAGACGAGCACCAGGAATCAGCACCAATTTTCCCGCCACCACTGGCGGCGAAGGAACGTGTTCCGTTGCCTGGCGCCACCGCTCGCTGCCGGTGGAGGTGTCGAAGGCGGCAATCTCAGCGCCGGCAACGCCTTGTGCCGCGGCCACAACGAGAGTGTCGCCGTTCGTAGCGGCGAGAGCAGAAAAGGCGCCAACTTTCGTCTCCCAGCGGGTCTCTCCGGTTGCCGGATTTAGCCCCGCCACGCGTCCAGCGAGGCGTGTCTTATCCACCATTCCTCCCGGCCCCCAGACCTCGGGATCTGCGTCGGCGACCACCACAGTCGATCCAGCAGTGAGCACCTGAAAAGGTATCCCAGCGAATATTTTCTGCCACAATGTTCGGCCCGTCGACGCGTCGAGGCCGAACACAGTTCCGTCACCGGTTCCGAAAACCACAGTGTCTCCGACGAGTACGGCGGGGAACGCCTGCGCGGCCGTCCCAACGCGCCACAACTCATGGCCATTCTTTGGATCGACAGCCGCAACCCCGCCGGATCGAAGCGAGAAGTTGTCACAACACGCATATTCGCCGCCGTACGACAGCAGCAGTAGGCCCGGCTCGGCGCGCACCCAAACCCACTGATCATGTTCGGGTGCAAGCCACGGAGCGGCCCACGGTGGAGTGGGCAAACCCTTTGTAGGAGTCGGCGTCGTCGGGGGCGACTCCGTCGCCACTGGCTGGCTAGGCGCCAAGCTCGGGGCGACGGTAACGGCGGGTCTCGGCCCTCCACCGCCGCCGCAGCCCGCAAGGGCGAGGGTAACCAGCGCTGAACCGATCCACGTTAAGCGGGTCATTCAACAATCGTCGGAGTCACCGGGTGCAGAGGGGCCGCCGGCTCGGCGGCGAAGCGCGCGAAACCATTCGGTGGTCCTGGCGCAGAGTAGGGCTTCGACGCGAGTCAATGCGCCTCGACGCTCGAGCGCGCGCAAAACCAGGGCTTCCACCTCTCGCCTCCAGCGAGCAGGTCCGCCTGGAGCACCCCGTGGGGAGGCTAGCGACCCTAGCTGATCCGCTCGAAGATCGTCGCGATCCCCTGGCCCCCGCCGATGCAGAGACTGACGATTCCGTAACGGCCGCCGGTGCGCTCCAGTTCGTGCATCAGCTTCACGGTGAGGATCGCCCCAGTGGCCCCCACCGGATGGCCGAGCGCGATGGCCCCGCCGTTTGGGTTGACCTTCGCCGGATCGAGCGAGAGCTCGCTGGCGCAAGCGCACGAGACGCTTGCGAACGCCTCGTTGAGCTCGATGATGTCGATCTGGTCGAGCGACATGTCCGCCTTGGCGAGCACCTTGCGGATCGCCGGGATTGGTCCACTACCCATGATCGATGGGTCGACGCCGGATTCCGCGCGAGCCACCACCCGCATGCGCGCCGTCGCCCCCAACTCCTTTGCCTTGCTGGCGGACATCAACACAAGCGCGGACGCCCCGTCGTTAATTCCGCTGGCGTTGCCCGCCGTCACCGAGCCGCCTTCTTTGAACGCCGGGCGCATCTTGGCCAGCACCTCGGCAGTCGTGGCGCGCGGATACTCGTCCACTTCGAAGACTTTCTCTTCGCGACCAACCTTCACGGTCAGAGGCGCGATCTGCTCCTTGAAATAGCCTTGGTCGATTGCGTTGAGTGCGCGGCGCTGGCTTTCGGCGGAGAACTCATCCTGCGCGGCCCGGCTCACTTCGAACTGGTCCGCGAGGTTCTCGGCCGTAATACCCATGTGGTAGCCCTGGAACGGGTCACTGAGCAGGTGGATGATCCCGTCTTCGATGCTGTCGTGGCCCAGCCGGTAACCCGAACGCGCCTTGCGAAGGTAGAACGGCATTCGCGTCATGTTCTCCGCGCCGCCGGCCACCACCACATCGGCGTCGCCGCTCTGAATCAGCCGTGAGGCCGAGTTGATGGCTTCGAGGCCGCTCCCGCAGATGCGGTTGACGTTCATCGCCGGCGTCGAGATTGGAAGGCCTGCTTTTACGGTGGCGTGGCGCGAAAGGTAGGCGTCTTCCGCCACCTGGCCAACGATGCCCATGATCACCTGGTCCACGCTCTCAGGCGCGATCCCCGCGCGCGAAACAGCTTCGCGGATTACGTGAGCGCCCAGGTCCGATGCGGACACATCGGAGAGCGAGCCCTGGAACTTCCCGATCGCAGTGCGCACACCGCTGGCGATAATGATGTCTTCCATCTGAACGAATCCTTGTGCTGACTCCTGGGTACAACGGACACGGGCCGCGGCCCCAGGCTGCACGATGCTGCGATTGTACGGCGTGACGTAAAGCCCTGCCAGTGGATAGCTCGAAGGTGAGCGATAGGTAACCGCTATATCTCTCGACCGCCGATTCTCCGCCACCTCCTTCCCCTGAGTTCGCCTCGAATCCCGGCTTGCTCGCCGCCTTACTCCCCCGTTACCTTCGATTCTTCCGCCAAACCGGGCCGCTGCGTACACTCCAGAGACATCCGCTCCGGAGTCCCTATGCCCTCCCGGCTGCCCCGGCGCGCCCGCGCCCTCATTCTTGGCGCCTGCGCTACTCTCGTTCTCCCCCTGCTCGCTGCCTGTGGCGAGAACGGCGGTTCCTCCGCGAGCAATCCCGGCGATCCTACGGCCGCCTCCGCCAACGACCCGGCAGCCTCCCCATCTCTGACCATGCCAGTCAGCCGCTTCGCCGTTTCCCAGGCGGACCTCGGCACCGCCTTTCTCGTTGACATCCCCGCCACCTTGCAACTCACCGCCGAGGATTATGCCAAAGCCCCTGTCTTCCCCACCGTGCAAGAGGGGCAGGCATTGCTCAAGCAGTGGGGCTACCTCGGCGGCTACGAAACCGGGTACACCCCGGAAGGCCGTGAGAAAGCAGTCCTCCAGGGCGGGTTCTATTCGAAGTTCGAAACGCACCTCTTCGGCGATGCGGACGGCGCTAAGAAGGCCTTCGACCGCTTTGCCAGCTATCTGAAGGGCACTCAGGGCAACCAGGCCGTCAGCGCACTCTCCGTCGGCAATCAGTCCATCGCCTACCAGCGCATCGAAGGAAAGGTACCGAGCAGCACGGTCAACGCCGTCTTTCACTACCTCCTTTTTCGCCGAGGTAACCTGGTGTCGGTGGTCTTCACCTACGGAGCCGAAGGCTTCATGAAGATCGATTCGGCCCACGAGCTCGCCGTGATGGTCGATCAGAAGGCGCTCGGCAAGTCCAACGCCATCGAGCCCACACCTACAGGCAACTACACCCCGCCAGCGACTCCGAAGAAGTGAGCGCCCTGCGCTTGCTTCTCCCTCTTGCCTCGCTCCTGGTTGGCGGCGCGGCACTGGCCGCAGGCTGCGGCGGCGATACGGACGTGAGTAAGACTGTGAAGGACGTAACCCCCGGCTCCGGAGGAGCGACGGCTACGGCCACGCGCCCTTCGCTGAGCGTCGGCGGGACTACCGGTGGCCCGGAAAAGGAATCGCGCGGTCTCGCCAGTCAGGTAGTGCCGGCCATCGATGAGATGCCCACCGGCATGAAGGTGAGCGCCTCCGATTCGTTCACCCTCAACCTTGGCACTTTCACCTCCAGCTACCTCTTTACCAATAACTTGCAGGGGGAAGAGAAGGCCAACGCCTGGCGCATCGTCGATGGCTACCAGGTCTCCTACGAGCCGAACGGCCTCGACGCCGACCTCCTTCGCGGCCGCTACTACGTGCGGGCGGAGGCCTATCTCTTCCAGACCATCGAAGGGGCGACCGAGGCCTACGACTTTATGGACAAGTTCTACCTCGCCCGCCCCGCAACCCAGAAGGTGCCGACCAAACAGCTCGCCAATCAATCCAATGCCTACAAGCTGCTCAACGGTACCGTGGGCACCTCGGACCAATTGGCGGCCTACTATCGAATGCTCGTGCGCCGCGGAAACGCGGTCTTTGTTGTTCAGGTGAACGGCTCGGATAAGTTCATCAACGTCGATCAGGCGCGCGACATAGCGGTGATCATGGACGATCGTGTGCTTGGAATCCGCGCGAACCCGGTGCCCACACCGATCCCCACGCCCCGGATTGGCGGCCAACTGCCAACGCCGGCCGCAGCGGCAACCAGCGGCGGACGCTAAGGTAGCGAAGGGAACGGAGGAGCGAGTGCGCGAGCGAAGGCGACCGATCTACCTGCTGGCGCTCTGCCTTTTCGCGGCCCTGATCGGTTCTGCGGGCCTTGTCGTCGGCCCCGCCCACGCCGATTCCCCGGACGAGTACGTTGTCGTGAAGTACGCCGGCGGCGCGCGCGAATCCCAACGCAAGGACGGGCAGCCCCCAACCCTTCGAGAGCAAGGGTTCCGCCGCATCGCTGTCCCGAAAGGCAAATCCTCGACGCAGTTCGTAGCCGAGCTGCGGGCGCAGGGCAACGTCGAATCAGCCTCGGCTGATGGCCGCGTGACTGCCGCTGACATCCCCAACGACCCCTACTACGCGCTCGGCGTGGGGGTCACCCAGGCCCAATACCTCGCCCCCATCCACGCCCCCGAGGCCTGGGACATCGAGACAGGCAACAACACCGTCATCGTCGCCGTCCTCGATACAGGCCTCGACCTTGGGCACCCTGAATTCGCCGGGCACATCTGGGAAAACCCGGACGACCGCTTCAGCGATGGCGTCGACCACGACAACAACGGCTGCATCAACGACCGCTTCGGCTGTCGCTTCATCAACCTCACCCAGAGCCGGGCAGCGATCTGCGGCTACTCGAACGCAACCGGCACGGGCAACACGCCCAGCGGGAACGTTAGCGATGACCATGGGACGGGAGCCGCACGCATCGGGTCCCACGGCACGCTCGCTGCGGGCATCATCGGCGCTTCCGGCAACAACGCCCTCGGCATCACCGGAATCGCCTGGAACGTCCGCATCATGCCCATCAAGGTGTTGGACTGCGGCACCGGCAGCCAGGGGCAGCCGCAGGGGGATGTCTCGAATGTCGCCCAGGCTATCGAGTACGCCCGCAAGAATGGCGCGAACATCATCAGCCTCAGCCTCGCCACCCACACCGACCAGGCTGACCTCCGTGCCGCCGTAAAGGCCGCCTCGGATGCCGGCATCATCGTCGTCGCCTCGGCGGGCAACTATGGGCAGGATCCAAATCCCGCGGTCGGCTACCCCGCCGCCTACACAGACCTTCCGAACGTCGTTGCGGTCGGCGCCTCCGATAACCTCAACGGCAACACCTGGGCTCGCTACAGCGCCTACGGCCCGGCCATCGATTTCGCCGCCCCGGGCAACCACATCGTGAGCACCGCCCGCTCGAACATCGGCCTCAGCAGTCCCTACGCCGACACCGGCAATGAAGGCGGCACAAGCTTCTCCGCACCGATCGTCTCCGGCATGTTCGCGCTGATGATGATGCGAAACTCGAAGCTCGGGGCAGGCGATTACATTCAGTACGCGCGCGACGCGGCCACGCCCGCTGAGCCCGCACCCCATGGCGGCAATTGGGCAGGCGCAGGCATCATCGATATCGGCGGCGCGGTAGCGCGGGTGCCTATGCAGGTCAGCGGCATCGCGCTGAAGGATTGGCGCGATGTGCCAAACGGCACCGACGTGCGCGCCACCATCGGCGGCGTGGACTGTGGAAGCACGAAGGTGGCAAGCTTCGGCCCCGTCTCGCCCTACACCATTCGCGTCGTCAGCGCCGCCGAACGGCCTGGTTGTGGGGCGCCAGGGAAGATTGTGCAGTTCAGCGTCGGCGGGTTGCCGGCGGTACCGACCATCACCTGGGGCGGGCGCAACGCGGACCTCGGCCTTCTTGGCCGCGAAATCAGCAGCGTCTCGCCGCCGCCCGGCGCGGTGGTCGTGCAGACGCTAAACGGCAGCTGGAGCAACATCGCCCAGTTCGACCCTGGCGGCGCCTTGCCACAGGCGCTCAGTTCGATTCCCACTCCATGGACCGCCCTCTACCTCTGGGACCCACTCAAACCGATCCTCGAGACCACGGGGGCCTACCGACGCTTCCTCAGAGGGGCCCCGGCATACGTGAACGACGTGGTTTTTATCGACCAGTACCAGCCCTTCTGGATCAACGCGCCCGCATCCAATCCCGGAAGCCCGAACCCCAATCCACCACCCGGCCGTGTGCAGAACCTCCGCACGGGCTGGAATAACTTCGTTTACACGGGATCGAACAAGTCCGTCGCCGATGCCCTCACCGAGGTGGCCGGTAAGTTCAGCGAAGTGGCCCAGTTCGACAACGCAACCAGCACGTGGCTCATCTACACCCCCAACCAGGCCCGCTACCTGAACGACTTCGGGGGACTCTTCAAACTCAAGGTCTACTGGATCTACATGACCTCGCCGGGCAGCATCACGATGAACTAGCAGACCGGCCATGGCGCGTCGCGCGCGCTCCCGGGCGGCCTAGCTACACCTCAACCTCGGCCACCAGGGCAAAATGATCGCTGGGGAAGAGCGTCGGGTCGCTCGGCGACGCCAAATTGCAGGCCACGCGAGCGGAGAGCACGCCAACCTCGCCCTTAACCCAGATATAGTCGAGACAGTTCGGGTCCCCGTCCCTGTCCATCGTCTCGGCCTGGATTCCGGACGGCCAGGTGACGGCCGGTTCGTCGTCGTGCACTTCGTAATA
>JBDSEP010000029.1:0-25025 GCA_039919985.1 Tepidiformaceae bacterium
ACGCCGGCCGCCTGATCGCTAGCGGCATCGCGCCTCGCCGCGCCTGCCAGGTCGCCATCACCTGGGCCCTGACGGACGACGTAGAGGTCCAGCGCAGCATTGAAGAAGTGGTGACGAGCATCTTCGAATGAAGGCCGAAGTTCCGAAAAGCGAGTCCCGAGGACGGCTCTGGACGGTGGCTACACCGACCGCCTGATGTCTAACTCGCTTTATGAACAGACTTCGGAACTAGGACACAACCTGGCGAGCCTCAAGGCATCGCTTGATGGCACTCGGGCCTCGGGACTAGGAACTCGGGACTTGTGAAGCTCGCCATCGTCTCGGATATCCACTGCAACATCCTCGGTCTCGAGCGCGCGCTGGAGTTGATGGCACCGTTCGACGAACTCTGGTGCGCGGGAGACAGCGTCTTCCAGTTTCGCTGGTCGAACGAGGTTGTTGGGCGGCTGCGGGAGCTGAACGCGCACGTCGTTCTCGGGAACCACGAAGAGACCATCCTGGGGCCCGATGGCGCGCGTGCTCTGGCTTCAACGACGGTAGACCAGGAGCTCGTGGAGTGGCTGCGGCTCCAACCCTACCGCATCGAGGCTGAAGTCGGCGGCAAACGTGTACTGATGACCCATGGGTCTCCCTGGGACCCGTGGAAGGAGTACCACTACCCGCACGAAAATGTCTGGGCGAAGGCGGCGACGCTCGACTGCGATGCCCTTATCGTGGGCCATACGCACTTCAAAATGGCTCAGAGATACGGCCGAGTGCTTGTCATAAATCCGGGCTCAACGGGCGACCCGCGAGACCACCGCAACGAGTTCCAACTCTCCGCGGCAACGTGGGACACGACAACAGACGAGGTTCTCTTCTACGATTACAAGGATCCGACGCGTAACTTCGTGAGCCATTCGGGGCAGTTGTGAGATTCGCAATGCACCCCGCAGGCGCGCCCTCGAACGCAGCGAGGGCCGGGAGAGAAACCACAGGCGTGCCGAACAGGGAGAAAGCATGAGCATTGTCGGAGAACTGATCGCGCGGAACCATGAGCGGCTCTCGGGATTCCCCGCACCACTCCAGCAACACTACGAAGCCGGGCTGCGGGCGCTCATGCCGCGCCTCTCGCCATCGCAACTCCAGATTTGGTCGGAGACAGGCGTCGAGTTGACGAGCCTCAGCCTGCGCTCCTGGGAAGCGGCAGTGGAATACTTCAAGGCGGGCGCGGCTTTCCCCGAGAACATCACCTGGGACGCGATCGAAAGCCTGGGACGCGAATCGGTCCAGATGGCGGGCGAATCCGCACCACTCGCCGTCTCCTTCCTCCGCTCTGCCCCCGCCGCCATCCGGACCGTTGGTCCTGGTCACGTCCGTCAGTGGGCAGACCTTGGTCGGCGGCTCTACAAGGGTAATTGGAAGAGCTCTTCGCTGGCGGCCCAGTTCTATGACCTCGGCCCGGCGCTCTTTGAGGTGATGCGCATCAGCCAGGCGGCGCGACTGGTGCTCTTCATCGACGAACTCTCGAGGCACAGCTACGAGCTTGCTTCTGCCTGCCTGGCGACCGCCCCCAGCGTCATGAAGAAGCTGGACGACGACGACCGGCTCCCCTTCCTTTCGTTCGCCGTGGAGCTCGCGCAATCAAGCTGGGCCGATTCGCGGCTCTACTTCGAACGCGGCGCAGTTCTGCTGCAGAAGGTCCACTCGCCCGTCCGGGAGCGCTACCTGCTGCTCTCCGCCCAGGTTGCGCGCGGCCACAACCGGTCGGCGTTCCAGTATTTCGAAGAGGCCGCGGTGGCCCTCGCAGAACTTGAGCCGGATGACCACAACCAGGTCATCGAGTTGGCGGAACAGCTCGCTCCCCACTCACCCTTCGCGGCCATGGACTTCCTCAGCAGTTCGCCGCGCGTGCTGGAGCGCATTCGTGTCGATGAGCTCGAGCCCTGGCACGCGGCGGGCATGAAGATCCTCCAGGCCAGCCACGATGGCGGCGAAGCGTACTTCCGGCTCCAATCCACGCGCGGCGAAGATATTCTCGATACGCTCTCCGCCCGAGTGGAGCTCTCCAAAGTGGGGGAGATCTTGCGGCTCTACTGCAAGGCGCTCACGGGCAAGAATCTGAGCATCCAGACCACGAGTTCGCTCGCCGAAAAAGGCATCGGCTGGGTGGATGAACACCGTTCGAGCACCGAAGGCAGCACGATCTTCCTCCCAGAACTGATGGAGAAGTACCCTGAGAAGGAAGAGAATTTCGCTTCCATCAAGGTGTTCGCCACCCACCAGGCTGCGCACATCGAATTCGGTAGCTTCGAGTTTTCGTGGGACCGGCCCGGTAACCTGCTGGGCAACAGCCGCGAAGCATTGACGCTCGCCGGGGGGGCGGCGGCGACCACTGACATGGAGCGCTTCTTCGACCTCTTCCCAGACCGCAAACTCGCGAGCGACCTCTACACGATTGCCGAGGACGCGCGCATAGATGGGGCGATCAAGCGCGAGTATGGCGGCATCCGGCGGCCTCTGATGCGAATGCAATCTGCAGAACTCCTTATCCGCCCGAACGTCCGAGAGCTTCCGTTGCGCCAGGGATTCGTGGAGAACCTGGTGCGCGCCAGCCTGGACGCGGGCGATTCCATCCTCTGGCCGAAGGACCGCGCCGAGTCGATGGGTCAGGCGCTCGGGCTGCTCAAGGAGGTGGCAACGGCCGGGGCGCTCGTGGAGGACGCGGCGGAGGCAACCATGCGCCTCTACCGCCTGGCCATCTCCATCCCGAACACCTTCGAAAACCAGGAGATCGACTGGGAAAACGTGGACCCGATGGAGCCCGGCGAGGGTGGCCAGATGGCTCCCGGCGAGCAGGGCGGCGAGGGCGGCTCGACCCAGATGGGCGACGTGGGCGAGGGCGACGAAAACTACGAGAGTCCGCAGGAGGTCGATTTCCGAGGGGACTTCAAGCCAGAACTCGTCCAGCTCCTCATGAAGCTGAAGCAGGACGCGATGGGTGGCGACGCTGGCAAGATGTCACCGGTCCCGCTGACACCGGAACAGCTCGCCGAACTGCTCGAAAAGAGCGTCGAGATCAACCTCGATTCGCTCATGGACGGGGACCTCGACGCGAGCAGCGGCATGTTCATGTCCAACCTTATGAAGGAAGCGGGCCAGCAAGCGAAGGACTCGGCGCAGAAGGGTGACCCGACAAGCGACGCCAGCACTGGCGAGGAGCCAGGCGAAGAGGACCTGATCCCCATCGTCACCGTTTACTACTACGATGAGTGGGACTTCCGGGCTCAGGATTACAAACCCCGCTGGTGCGCGGTCAAAGAATCGAAGCTCGAACAGGGGACCGAAAACTTCTACGAAAACGCTCTGCGCGAACACGCCGGACTGGTAGCGCAGACGCGTAAGCAGTTCGAGCTGATGAAGCCCGAGATGTTCCGCAAGATTAAGCGCTTGCCGGACGGCGAAGACTTCGATCTGGACGCCGCAATCGAATGGACGATTGAGCACCGCGCGGGCGTCAACCCCAGCGACAAAATCTACTGGCGCCGGAACAAGATCGACCGGGATGTGGCCGTCGCCTTCCTGATCGACATGTCCGCCAGCACTGACGAAGAGATCAACAAGCGCGAGAAGAAGTACGACGAGGACGACTACGACGACGACCCTCGCAAGTACCTCAGCTGGTGGGTTTCGAAGCGTCGCCAGGAGCTCACAAGCCCGCCGAAGCGCATCATCGACCTCGAAAAGGAGTCTGCCGTCCTCCTGATGACAGCGCTCGAAACGATCGGCGACCAGTACGGCATCTACGGTTTCAGCGGCTACGGCCGGGATAACGTCGAGTTCTTCGTAATCAAGGACTTCGATGAGAACTTGGACCAGCCGATCAAGAACCGGCTGGACAAGATCACGCCGATTCGCTCAACGCGCATGGGCCCGGCGATCCGCCACGCGACCCATAAGCTGCAACTGACAGATGCGAAGGTGAAGATCCTCTTCTTGCTGAGCGATGGCCGTCCCCAGGACCATGGCTACGGGCGTGACCGTACGGAGAAGGAGTACGCGATCCACGACACGAAGCAGGCGCTCAACGAAGCGAAGCGCGTGGGCATCACTCCGTTCGCCCTTACCGTGGACCGGGCCGGCCATGACTATCTGAAGACCATGTGCGAGGACATGGGGTACGAGGTCGTGGCGGACATTGAGTCGCTTCCAAGCCGCCTGCCTCAGCTCTACCGCCGTCTGACCGAATAGCGGAACCAATCACGCATAATGGGTTCGGCGCGCTTGGAGCGAGATTGGATTGACGGGTGGGGCAAGGTCAGTGACACAGCCTGAGAGAACGACGTCGACGATTAGCCACCGACAGTACCCGCTCGGCCCGGGTGGCTGACCGCCCTTGCCACTCATTCTCGTCCGCCACGGTGAATCGGAAGCAAATGCCAGGGGCATCATCCAGGGGCGCCTTGATTTCGGCCTCAGTGAGCTCGGGCGCTTACAGGCGCAGCGTACCGCCGAGCGTTTCGCTGAACGGAACATCAGTGCACTCGTCACGAGCCCCTTGCTCCGTGCAGCCCAGACTGCGGACATCATCGGGGCGGCGCGTGGCATGATTCCCGTGGCCGAGCCCGCACTGGTGGAGTACGACGTGGGCGAGATCAGCGGGCTCACCGGCGCGGAGATCCGCGAGCGCCATCCAGGTGCCATCGCCGCGTACGCTCGAGGTGAGCGCCCACGTTACCCGGGTGAGGAGGGCCGGAGCGTGTTCCGTGCGCGCCTGGAGGATGTGCTGGCAAGGCTCACCGCTGGGGACCCTGCCGAGACAATTATCGCCGTCGCCCACGGAGGGGTGGTGAGCGCGGTCTGCCACCTGCTAGTGGGTCTCGACCTCGATCGGCCGGGCATCTTCCAGGTCGCGAACTGTTCGGTTACCACGGTTGGCCGCGAGCGTTCGGGTCGGCTGACGATTGCTGGGCACAACGATGTCTGTCACCTCGCTGGCATCGTTTCTACACCGGACCGCGGCTGAAGCGCTACGACGATTTGTTCTGGCGTTCCTGTAATTCGAGCACGGTGTTAGCGATCAGACGAGCGTGGGGGAACGGCTTCCAGCCCTGCGGCGTGTTGTAGTATCGGGTGCCGCTCTGGTATTCGTCGGGTTCACGGTCCCCGTATTCCACGTCAACGCCGTCGACGCGAATGCTCGGGCTCCCCAGGAAACGCTTGGTCTTCGCATCCTCCATGCCATCGACTTCGGTGTAGACGACCTCGATGGCTGGGTCCGTTGCCTCAAGCGCGAGTTGAAGCGCTTCTTCGGCCTCCTTGCTGCGCCCGGTAGCCTTCGAGTAGAGAAATTCAATCTTCATCGGTGGTTGCTTCGTCCCCAGGAGAGAGTTCGGGTCGGCCGGCAAGCCGGAGCTTCCGCAGGCGCTCGGCGGCGGCCGCTTCGAATCCTAGGCGGCCGGGCAGGTAATAGTGGGCCTCGGCCAGTTGTTCGGGCAAGTAGCTCGCGTGCGAATCGAAATGGGATGGCGATTCGTGCGCCGACCGATAGCCCTCTCCGTAGCCAAACTGGCGCATCAACCCCGTCACCGCGTTCCGCAGGTGCATCGGGACCGGCAAATTCGACGTTCGAACCGCGTCTTCCTGTGCTCGCAGGTAGCCCGCGTAGGCGCTGTTACTCTTCGGCGCCAACGCCAGGTAGACGCAGCATTCAGCCATCGGCAGGAAGCCTTCGGGCATTCCGATGAAGTGGACCGCCTGCTGGCAGGCGACAGCCAACACGAGCGCCTGCGGATCGGCGAGCCCCACGTCTTCGGCCGCGAGGATGACGAGTCGACGCACGACGAAGAGCGGGTCTTCGCCCGCCTCGATCATGCGCGCCAGCCAGTAAAGCGCCGCATCCGGGTCCGAACCTCGAATGGACTTGATGAACGCTGACACCGTGTCGTAGTGGAAATCGGACTGCTTGTCGTAGTACGGCCGACGGTCCTGGAGGGCTTCCTTGATCAGTGCAGGGCCGATGACCGTGACGTCGGACGCATAGGCGCTGTCCGCGGCGATCTCGAGCGCTGTGAGGGCGGCACGAGCGTCGCCGTTCGCTCCTTCGATGAGGATAGCCAGGGCAGGGGAGTCGATGCTCAGCCGAAGCTTGCCAAGTCCACGCTCATCGTCCTCGAGAGCCAGCCGTACAACCTCGGCCAGGTTCTCGTCCGAAAGTCCGGCGAGGCGGATGACGCGTACTCGGCTGAGCAGCGGCGCTACCACTTCGAACGAGGGATTCTCGGTGGTAGCACCTATCAGTGTGATGGTGCCGTCCTCCACGTGCGGAAGGATGACGTCCTGCTGGGCCTTGTTGAAGCGGTGAATCTCGTCGATGAACACCACCGTTCGTTGGCCGAGGCGCCTGCGCGTAGCCGCCTCCGCAACCACCTTGCGGAGCTCCGCCACACCGGATGACGTCGCTGAGATGGCGACGAACTCGGCGGTGACGTGATTCGCGAGGATGCGCGCGAGGGTGGTTTTTCCACAGCCCGGCGGACCCCAAAGGACGATCGAAGGAAGGTTGCCCCGCTTCACGGCCCCGCGCAGCATCGAGCCTTCGCCTATCGCCGCGCCCTGGCCGATGAACTGCTCCAGGGTGCGCGGCCGCATCCGTGCCGCCAGCGGAGCGTCTGGTGGCGGAGCGGGATTTTCCAGCTGAAATCCCCGCTGCAGGTGCGGTTCGTTAGTCACCGCTGCAGTCTATCCCGCCAGCAGGGCGATGGTGACGCCCTCGCCCCCCTCGTTGGGCGCTGCCGATTCGAACCGTCGCACGAGCGGGTGGCCGGTGAGTGCCTCACGGATAGCCGCGCGAAGTGCCCCGGTGCCTTTCCCGTGGATTATTCGCACGAACGGCAGGCCGGCGCGGAAGGCGCTGTCGACGTACGTTTCGAACTGTTCCAGTGCGTCTTCGGCGCGCCGTCCGCGGAGGTCCAACTCCATTCCCACGGGCGGACCTGGGGCCACATAGGTCGCCACGGGCTGATTGCTCGCCGCCGGCAGTTCGATGCGGTCGATGCGGTCCACCGAGACCTTCATGCGCAGCGATCCAAATTGAACTTCCACGCGACCATCTTCGCCCACGCCGCTGAGCGCCTCGCCGACCTGCGGGATGTCGCGAACGTGGATGCTATCGCCGCTCTGCACGTCGCGTTGAAGGGCAACGGGGCGCACGATCTCTGGCCGTTTCGGCCTGGCACGCACGGCGAGCTTCTCGATGTCGGAGTCGAGCTTCTTGAGCGTCTCCTCAGCGGCTCGCGTATCGAATTCCCGGTTGGCCGCACGGCGGCGCAGTTCGTCCAACTGGCGGTGCGCGGCAGCCACGGCGTCTTCCGCTTCGCGATGAGCGCCAGCGAGAATAGTGGAGCGCTCCTGTTCGATTGTGTTACGCCGCTCGGCCAGCGCCACCCGCAGGTCTTCGGATTCGCGAGTGGCGAGTTCCTCGCGGCGGCGCGCGTCCGTCGCCGCCATCCGCTCGTCCCGGATCTCGGCGAGCAGTTGCTCCAGTTCGAAGTGCTCGGGTGTCAGTTGTGCTTCCGCCTTCTGCAGCACTTCGGCCTCCAAGCCGAGCCGCTGGGCAATGGCGAGGGCGTTCGACTGCCCTGGCAAGCCGATCGTCAGGTGGTAGGTTGGGCTGAGCGTCTCCAGGTTGAACTCCACGGACGCGTTTCGAAGCCGCGGGTCGTTGTGGGCGAAAGCCTTCAGCTCGCCGTGGTGAGTGGTCGCGACCAGCTTGCACCCGCGTTCGAGGAGCGTCTCGAGGATGGCTCGAGCGAGCGCGGCGCCTTCCGTCGGGTCTGTGCCGGCGCCCAGTTCGTCGAGCAGCACCAGTGTGCCCGGCGCGGCGTCCGCGAGGATGGCGATGACGTTGCGCATGTGCGAGGAAAAAGTGGAGAGCGACTGTTCGATCGATTGTTCGTCTCCGATATCGGCGTAGATGCGCTCGTAGCAGGCAAAGCGGCTGCCTTCATCACAAGGCACCGGAATGCCTGCCTGTGCCATCAGGGTCAGCAATCCCAGCGTCTTGAGCGCTACCGTTTTGCCGCCGGTGTTCGGCCCCGTGATGAGCACGCCATCGAACTCGCCTCCGACTTCGAGGTCTGTTGGGACCACATCCCCTCGCAGAAGCGGGTGTCGGCCCTTCACGATCACCGTCGCTCCGGAGGGCGTGAACCACGTTTCGACTTCTCCGGCCGGCGGCAGTTGGGCCTTGACGCGCTTGCCGAATCGCACCTTTGCGCTGACCGCGTCTAACTGCCCGAGCGCCATTACCGACTGCTGGGCGGCGCTCGCGGACTCGCCGAGGATCGCGGTCAGGCGTTGGAGTACGCGACGCACCTCTCGCTGCTCGGCAAGCTGAAGCTCGCGCACCTGGTTCCCCGCCTCGACAACGCCGATTGGCTCGACGAACACCGTTGCGCCACTGGATGAGACGTCGTGCACGATTCCCGCAAGTTGGCCGCGGTAGTCGCTCTTCACGGGAATAACCTTCCGCCCGTTCCTCTCGGTGATAATTCCCTCTTGCGCGATGCCCCGGCGGATCGCGTCGGCCATCGCTGCCTGCACGCGGTGCTCGAGCCGATCCTGCGCCACGCGCAGCTCCCGCCTCGTACTCGCGAGCACATCGCTGGCACTATCCGCCACCTCCCCACGAGCAGTGATCGCGCGGTCGATCTCATCCGAAAATCGCCGGAAATCCGCGACCTGGTCGGTGATGCTTGCCAGCCTTGGAATCCGCGGACGGATCTTTTCGACTACGCCGCGGGCTCGCCAGGCGGTGCGCAGCGTCTGCGCCGAATCCACGAGGTCCGGCGCTTCAAGCACCTGGCCGATCTCCGCGGCGTGGATCACCGTCCGGACATCGCGCGCTCCAGCGAAGGGAATATCGATCCCAAGCTGGTCGAGCACGCGCATCTCAGCCGTCAGGGAGAGCAGTTCGAAGGCTTCGCCGTAGTCGGTGGAGGGCCTCACCTGCAGGGCGAGTTCGCGCCCCACGCTGAAGGCCGTCTCACCAGCGAGAAGCTGTAGCACTTTCTCGAACTCGAGCACGCGCAGAGTGTGATCGTCCACCTGTTAAGAGTAGGACGGTTCGCAAAGGGGGGCTACCGACATCGTGCGGGATTCGCCCTCGATCGCGCGCGGACAGTATGCTTCGCCTCTAATCGGCTCTGCGGAGGCGCGTCGCGCAATGTTTTCGAAGGTTCTTGTGGCCAACCGGGGAGAGATCGCCTTGCGCATCGTGCGCGCACTACGCGACCTCGATATCCCGTCCGTGGCGGTCTACTCCGAGGTCGATAGTCTCTCGCGCCATGTGCGCGACGCGGACGAAGCGCACCTCATTGGGCCCGCCGACGCCCGCGAGAGCTACCTCAACGGGGACCGCATCATCGCGGTGGCGAAGGCATGTGGCGCCGACGCCGTCCACCCGGGCTACGGGTTCCTCGCCGAGAACGCGGATTTTGCGGAGGCCTGCGAAGCATCCGGGCTCACCTTCATCGGCCCCTCTCCAGCCTCGATCCGGATGCTCGGCGATAAGATCCAGGCTCGCGAGCTGGCGGTGCAATGCGGCCTGCCCGTGCTGCCCGGAAGCTCGGAGGTGGAATCGATCGACGAAGCGCTGGCGTTCGCAAACGAGATCGGCTACCCGGTGATGGTGAAGGCGGCGGCAGGTGGCGGTGGGCGCGGAATCCGCCTGGTGGAGAGCGAAGAGCAGTTCCGGGAGTCCGCAGCGCGCGCCATGCAGGAGGCGCAGGCCGCGTTCGGCAGCTCCGCCATTTACGTCGAGAAAAACCTTCAGCGCGTGCGGCACATCGAAATCCAGATCATTGCCGACAAGTTCGGCAACGTCGTCGCCGTCGGAGAGCGCGAGTGTTCGATCCAGCGCCGCCACCAGAAGCTGATCGAAGAGTGCCCGAGCGTGGCCGTCACACCGGACCTGCGGCGCAGCCTGAGCCGTGCAGCGGTGCGCCTCGCTCGCGCCGCGAACTACCATAACGTGGGAACGGTTGAGTTCTTGCTCACCCCGGAAGGTGACTACTACTTCCTGGAGATGAACACGCGGCTTCAGGTTGAGCACCCCGTGACCGAGCTCGCTACCGGCACCGACCTCGTGAAGGACCAGATTCTCGTGGCGGCCGGCGAGGAACTCGCCTACGACGACGGCGAACTGCTTACCCGCGGCTGGGCGATCGAGTGCCGCATTGTGGCGGAGGATCCCTTCAACAACTTCCTCCCCTCGGTGGGGCGAGTGGTGCTGGCGCGCGAACCCGCGGGTCCCGGGATTCGCGTGGAGAGCGCGCTATACGACGGCGTGGAGGTCACCCCCTACTACGATTCGCTGCTCGCCAAGGTGACCGCCTGGGGCCGCAACCGCGAAGGTGCCCGCACCCGGATGCGGCGCGCACTTTCGGAATTTCGCATTGTTGGCGTCGCCACCAACATCCCCTACATCCGTGAAATCCTCGATCTGCCCGATTTCATTGAGGGGAACATAGATACCGGCTTCCTGGATCGCCACGAGATGTCGGCTGCCGACCCGGTGGAGGAGTTGCAGGAGATGGCGGAGATCGCCGCCCTGCTCCTCGTGACCAACGGCGACGCCGCCGAACGCCCGGGCAACGCGCCCGCGCCGGTACCAATTGCCCAGCGCCAATCTGGCGCGGCGTGGCGAAACCAGGTGACGGGCTCGAGACTCGGATCGGGGGTGGGCCGTTGGACGAGAAGTATCTGATCCGCGACGAGGACGCCGACATCGCCTACGAAGTTGACCGCGCCGACGACGCCATTCGCGTGCGCCGGGACGGGACGCAACCGTGGAAGACGGTGCAGCTCGAGAAGGTTGGCGATTCTGGCCTCTATCTGTTGATGGTTGATAACCGACCCACCGAGCTCTACCTCGAGCGGCGCCGAGGCGGCGCAATCGTCACGATTGGTCGCCACATCTGGGATTACGACGTTGAGCGCTGGCGTCCGCAATCCGCAACTCGCAAGGCGGAGGCTGGCGTAAGTGGTTCGAAGCGGCTGGTCGCTCCGATGACCGGTTCGATCGTGGAAGTGAAATGCGCACCCGGCGACGTCGTGTCTTCGGGGCAGGTTTTGCTCGTGATCGAGTCGATGAAAATGAACAACGAGCTGCGCTCCCCGGCGGATGGGGTAGTGGAGAGTGTGCCGGTAGCCGCTGGCCAGCGGGTGAGCGCCGGAGCGCTGCTCGTCGCGATTCAGCGCTCCGAGACGTAGAGGCAGTCGGCCTACGTTTCGCGCTTGCCCGCCCAATCAACCTACCGTACGGTTGCAAGTGGCTGTGCTAGACGGGGAGCTAGCGGTGCCCTGTACCCGCAATCCGCTATAGCGGGGTTGAATTCCTGCTCGAGGGCTGGTTCGTTGGGGACTGTCCTTGCCAAGCGGCGTTGACGATCTGGTCCTGCGCGGCGGAGCGCCACGAACCTGGTCAGGTCCGGAAGGAAGCAGCCATAAGTGGAATGCTTCGGGTGCCGTGGGCCAACCGGATCAGAGTTTGCTGGCAAAGGACAAGCCCGATTGGGCAGCTCGACAGCAGGTGCACGGCCATACTCATCTCCAAGACGGGACGCTCAACGCGGCATACCATCGGTCTGTGCCTCGCCCCCAGCGCCCTCGACTCTCTGGTCCCCGGCCGCGCAAGGCGCTTGGGCAGCACTTCCTGCGTGATAGCGGCGTCCTTGCGGACATCGTCGCCGCCGTCCGACAGCCCCTCGGCGGGATAACCGTTGAGATCGGCGCAGGCACCGGCCAGCTAACAGCCGGGCTGCTCGCAGCGGGTCACACAGTGGTGGCGCTCGAAGTGGAAGAGCGCCTGATCCCGCACCTTACAGAGCGTTTTCGCGGCGCACCGAACCTGCGGGTCGTGGTCGCAGATGCGCGCGACATCGATTACGGGGCCATCATCCCCGACGGCGCGCCATTTTGCGTGGTCGGCAACCTTCCC
Organism: Tepidiformaceae bacterium; assembly: GCA_039919985.1. GTDB lineage: Bacteria > Chloroflexota > Dehalococcoidia > Tepidiformales > Tepidiformaceae > PNKC01. The sequence continues at coordinate 11,981 of JBDSEP010000029.1, forward strand.
TACTTCGCCGCAAATCCGATCATCCGGCACATCCTGGAAGGCACGCCTAAGCCCAGCGAGGCGGTGGTCATGGTGCAGCGCGAGGTTGCGCGAGAACTCGCCGCGAAGACTGGCCAGGCCTCGCTGCTCACCATTTCGGTGCAGGTTTATGCCGCTGCCGAGTTGCTCTTTGATGTGCCGCCGATTGCCTTCGATCCGCCGCCCGCCGTCTACTCCTCGGTGGTCCGCCTCACGCTGCACGCTCAGCCTCGCGTGGCGGTCACCGAACTTGAGGCATTCTTCGCACTGGTGTCGAAGACCTTCCGGAACCCGCGGAAGCAAATTCACAATGCTCTCTCTCGCGAGTCGGGGCTGACGGCGGAGGAGGCAGAGAGCGCCTTACGCGTCGCGGGCGTGGATCCCAAGCGCCGCGCCGAGACGCTAAGCATTGACGAGTGGCTGGCGCTGCTGGCCGCCACTCGCGAGGTGCAGACCGGTGCTTGAGACTTACGTTGGGCGGGCACCGGCAAAGCTCAACCTCATACTCGAAGTCACAGCCAAACGCCCCGACGGCTATCACGAAGTCGACACGATCCTCCAGGAACTCGAACTCGCGGACGAAGTGCGGCTGACGCTTGGCCTAGGGCACGGCGTTCGGGTCCAGGGCCCGTTCGCAAGAGGTGTGCCGCGCGGTAAGTCGAATCTCGCTCTGCAGGCGGCGTCACTGCTCGCGGTACGACTCGGTCGCCCTGAAGCTGCCGTAACGATAGACCTCGTGAAGAACATTCCTGCCGCTGGGGGACTGGGCGGCGGAGCCGCAGACGCGGTGACAGTGCTGCGCCTCCTGCAGGGGCCGTGGAGTGCATCCGAAGGCGACGTGCTTGCAATAGCCAACCAACTCGGGAGCGACGAGGCGTTTCTCCTCCAGGGCGGGACAGCACGCGCACGGGGCCGCGGGGAGCAAGTCGAAAGACTCCCTCCACTCGACCGGCACGGTGTCGTCTTGTTCGTCCCGCCGGCGACCATCGAACAGAAGACAGCGCGAATGTTCGCGGCGCTTGGCCGTATGCCGTTCGACCCGGGCGGCGTCGCGGATGCCTTCGTGACACTCGAAACGAGGAGTTTCACCAGCTGCGACGCTTATAACGCCTTCGAGCGGGTGGCGTTCGATCTCTTCGCGGGGCTCCACAGTCTTTGCAGCGACCTCGAGTCCCGCGTGGGCGACGCAGTGCGGCTCTGCGGGGCGGGGCCAACCCTATTCTGGATCGGCCGATCGGCGGCCGCAGCGAGAGTTGCTAAGGCTGCGGCTGGCGCGGACTGCACGGTGATCCTCACAGCGACGGCGAGCGCGCACTGAACGCGGTGCTCGCGGGCTGGGCGGCGGGTTACGCGTTGGGTCTCGTGACCACATTTGCCTTCATCCTGCTGCTCACCAGGACTCGCGACACGACGATCATCGAACGCTGGGTGCCGCGGGATGTCCCGGGCGCGGTGCTCGCGATACCGCTTTTCACGGGAGCCGCCATCGGGTGGTCGTTCTTGGGCCTGCTACTGGGTTCGTTCTATGAAGTGGGGGGCTTCGCGACGAAGCCCGGCTTCGCGGGCGCACCAAGCGGCGCTTTTGCCCTCCTCATCCTCGCTTTCGCATGGCTGCCGCTTGTTCCCCTGCTGGTGTTCGCGCGCCGCTTCTGGCCACTCTGGTCTGGGCTCGCGTTCAGCTTCATCGCGGCCTTCGGCTGGTTAATGCCCCTCCTCGCGGAGCGATGATATACTCGGTTGACTCGTGAAACTCTGAACAATCGAAGGGGGCGCACTGTGCCGGGCACCATTATCGACATGCACCTCCACACCACTGCCGGTGCATCAGATTCGATGCTCAACCCCGACGACCTCATCGCCGAGGCCCGCCGGGTGGGCCTCACGGGCGTCAACATCACGGAACATGACCGGATGTGGGAGTCGTGGGACCTGGCCCCGTTTCGCAAGAAGCACGAGGGGATCTTCGTCTCGAACGGGATGGAGGTTTCGACGGACATGGGTCACATCCTCGCCATCGGGTTGAAGGGTTACGAGAGCGGCATTCGGCGGCTGGAGAAGCTTCGCCAGGTAGCGGACGATCAGGGTGCCTTTCTTGTGGTGGCGCACGCCTTTCGCCACTTCTTTGACCCCGTGCACTTTAAGCGCGAAGGGAAAGAGCCGTTCAACCTAACTCCTGAACAGGCGGCGAAACTTCCGGTGTTCCAGCTTGTCCATGGCATAGAGGTTCTGAACGGCTGTAACACCCCTCGCGAAAACTACTTTGCGCTGCAAGTCGCGAAAATCCTCGGCAAACCGGGCACCGGCGGCTCGGACGCCCACTCCACGCAGGGCATCGGCTACTTTACGGCGGTCTTCGAAGAGGACCTCGAAACCCCGGCGCAGATGGTGGAGCAGATGCACAAGGGCCGCTTCTTCCCCGGCCGCGGGCTGGCGGAGGGCAAGCTGAACAACTTCTGGGAAACCGCCGAGCCCATAGCGTTCTATGACTGACGCCAACCCACTGCGCGAGGTTCCCTGTGAGAGTCGAACCACGAGAGCACGAGTTCGGCGCGGCCCGGCATGAGCGCATCCGCGGCTGTGCCCGAAAGGACCCAGACGTTTAAGAAGCATTGGACGGCCATCACGGCGATGGCCCTCTTCTGTGTTCCGGGCGTGGCCCTGTACGCTTCTGGCACACATCTAACGCCCGTAGTGGGGGCGATGATCTTCGGCGTCGCCATCCTCGCCGCCGCCTTTTTGTTGAGTTGGGCTGCCGAGACCGCCGAATTGGATATCTCGCAGGGGCTGGCGCTGGCCGTCATCGCGATCATAGCGGTCCTCCCGGAGTACGCCGTCGATTTCGTTCTGGCCTGGCAAGCCGGCGCAGACCCCGCCGAAGCCGAAAAGGGCCTGGCGGTCGCCAACATGACTGGCGGCAACCGTCTCCTGATCGGTCTTGGCTGGCCTATCGTCTTCTTTCTCTTCGTCTACCGAACTCGCCTGAAGGAGCTCGTGGTCGATCGGCAGCGAAGCTTGGAGCTGGTCTTCCTGAGTATCGCCACCCTCTACGTCATCCTCATTCCGCTACGCCACAGCGTCAGCCTGATTGACACGATCATCCTCGTCTCGCTGTTCATCAGCTATCTCTACTTCACATCGAAAGTGGAGAGTGAGCACGTGGAGCTCGTGGGGCCAGCTCAGGCCATGGGTTCTCTCTCGAACAAACCGAGACGCACGCTGGTGGTGCTTGTGCTCGTCTACGCGGCTGTGACGATCTTCGTGGTCGCCCATCCCTTCGCGGAGGCACTCGTCAATATCGGCGAGGATTTCGGAGTGTCCGAGTTCCTCCTGATTCAATGGCTTGCGCCACTCGCCTCGGAATCACCTGAGGTGGTGGTTGCCTGCCTGTTGGCGTGGCGAGGGCGTGCCGCCGCCGGCATGGGAGTGCTCATCTCGTCCAAGGTGAACCAGTGGACGCTGCTAATCGGCACGCTCCCGATCGCCTTCTTGCTTTCGTCTGGCGACTTTGGTCTCACCCTGGGCTTGCCGTTGGACGACCGCCAGCGCGAAGAGATTTTCCTCACTGCCGCGCAATCTGCCTTCGCGATCGCCGTCTTCGCCAACCTGAAGATGGGGACGAAAGAAGCGATAGCGCTCTTTGTGCTGTTCGCAACCCAACTCTTTATCACCAGTGAGCAGGTACGAATCTGGTACGCGGCCGCCTATACCGCGCTCTGCATCATTATTCTCTTCCTCAACCGCGCCGATCTCCCGGTCACAATCTCGGCTGCATGGGACGTAATGCGCGGGAAGCCCGTTCGGGACGATGTATTCGACGCCCACCAGGTCTAACCCTCGCGAGCGCGAGAAAAAAAAGGGCCCCTCCAGTTGGAGGAGCCCTTCTCATTCGAGTGGTACGCCCGGGTGGACTCGAACCACCGACCTTTAGGTCCGCAACCTAACACTCTATCCGCTGAGCTACGGGCGCCCGAATCCGGGCCCTGGTGCCGAAGGCGAGATTTGAACTCGCACGCCCGTGAGGACACTACGCCCTGAACGTAGCGCGTCTGCCATTCCGCCACTTCGGCTCCTTCGCCATTATGGGCGCGCGGCCCGGAGCGTTCAACCTAATCGGGCCGGTGCAGAGGTTGAACGGGGCTGCGCTTCGCACTAGACTGCGAACTCCGGGCGGTTAGCTCAGTTGGTTAGAGCGCGTCGTTCACACCGACGAGGTCACTGGTTCGAGTCCAGTACCGCCCACCAGCATCCCGGACTCTTGTAGATCGCGCGTGAAGGGGCGCGCTACTTTCCCGACCACGTAAGCCGTGGTGTCCGAGCGAGGCCGAGCGCGTAGACCGCAGCAGCCAGCGCCCCGAGCACCGCGAAATCGAGAGCAAGCCCGAAGAAGCCGGCGGTGCCGTTGGCGTAGGCGGCGAGTTCGAGCGCATCGACTGCGTACGATAGTGGATTTACCCGCGCGAAGATCTCGAGCCAGAATGGCAGGTGTTCGACAGGGAAGAACGCTCCGGAGAAGAAGAGCAGCGGAAAGAGCGCGAGGTTCATGATGAGGTGGAAGCCTTGCATGGTCTCCACGCGGGAGGCGAGCGCCTGGGCCACGCCGGCGAGCATGACGTTGAGGAGCAGGATCGTGCAGATCGCTATGGCGGCACCCCGTAACAGGCCGTACTGCCATTCGAATTCGACGAATGGACTTGCCATTAGCAGAACTGCCGACGCCTGCACCGCACCAATGCAGACTCCAGCGAGCGATTTCCCGAAGAGCACTGTGCGAGCTGAGTTGGGCGAGGAGAGCAAAATCCGCAGCACCCCGCTGTTGCGGTCCGTGAAGTACGAAGCGCTGGAGAAGGTGGCCGAGAACACCGAGGTCATCACGACTACGCCGGCCACCAGGTAGGCCGTGAAATTACCCGCGCGAAGGTTGGCGGGAGCGAGCCCCTCGGATACGCCGTTGCCAAGGAAGACCAGGAACAGCAGCGGAGTCAGCATCGACGAGTAGAGTTGCGAACGCGAGCGGGCGACCGCGCGGATGTCACGTCGGAAGAGCGCGCCAGCAGCACCGATTGCGCTCACGTCGGGCCCCCGGCCGGGACTGGAAGTCGCCGGGAAACGTGCTGGAAGTAGGCATCTTCGAGCGAGGCGGTCTCGATGGAGATGCTGCGAATTTCCCCTGGGGCGAGGGCGAAGAGTCGCGGAACGAAGCTCGAAGCGTCATCGACCGTGATATGCACCGTGCCGTCGAGCGCCGCGACCTCTCCGCCGTCCGCCCAATTCGCCAGAGTTTCGAGATGGGCGTCACTTGGCGACGCCCAACTGACGCGCACTGACTCACGCTTTAGGCCCTTCTTGAGCTCTGCAGGTGTGCCGATTGCCACGACGCGACCGCCCTGCAGGAATGCCACATAGTCGCAGACGTCGTCAGCCTCCTTGAGGTCGTTCGTGGCCAGCAGGATAGTGCGCGCGCCGTCTTTACGTTCGAGGAGGGTGGACCAGAGTGCCCGGCGCTCGTCCGGGTCGACGCCGGTCGTCGGCTCGTCAAGCAGCAGCAAATCCGGATTGTGCAGCAGGGCGCGACAGATCTCGAGTCGCCGGCGCATACCCCCGGAGAGCCGGGCGATTTTCTCCTCCTCGCGGCCCTCAAGTCCAAGTTCGCGGAGGAGCGCCGTCGATCGTTCGCGGATAAAGTCCGCCGGTAGACCGAAGAGCCTGCCCGCGAGGCGAAGGATTTCGTTCGCGCTCATGAGGGGGTCTAGGGCGTTCTCCTGGAAGACCGTCCCCACACGAGCACGCAGCTTCGCCGCTGGGGGTTCCCCAAAAACCGAAAGTGCCCCGCCCTGTGGCTTCTCCATCGCCGCCAACAACGAGACGAAGGTGCTTTTGCCGCTTCCGTTTGGACCGAGGAGGCCGAAGGTGGATCCTTCTGGGACTACAAGCGTAAGCCCGTCGAGCGCGCGGCGCTCGCCGTAGCTGAAGGTGACGCCGTTCGCGGCGATAACGTTCGTGGGCATCTCCCGGAGTCTTGCACGCTCCACGGCCCCGAGCGAGAGATTGGTGGTCAGGCCGGGGCCGTGAGTCCGACTACCAGCTGGCTCATCACAATAAGGACGATGATCGCGGCCATCGGACTGAGATCCATCATTCCCGTCTGAGGCATCACCCGGCGGATCGGTTCGATGATCGGCTCGGTGACGCGAAACAGGAGCTGGTAGAGGGGGCTGGCCTGATCGACCGGAAACCAGGTGAGCAGGGACCGCGCGACCACTGCCCACGTGAGCATGGTGAGGAAGAAGAGCGTGAACTGAGCGACGTACGGGTCTATTGGAGGCCCCCGAAAGTCCCGCCTCGGCGGGATACGATGCAAAGGATACCAAACCTACGGAAAGAAGCGCGAAGGAACGCCAGCTAGCCGTCTGCAGCCTGGTTCACAGCGTAGATCATCACATAGAGCAGCAGGATCACCGCCATGGCTGAAAGGTCGATCATCCCGGTACGCGGGAGGATGCGCCGCACCGGGTCGAGCAGCGGCTCGGTGAACTGGTGCAGGGCCCGTACGAGCGGGTTTCGTGGGTCGAGGGGGAACCAGCTGATGAGCGAGCGGGCGATGATTGCGAACATCAGGATGTAGAGGAAGGTAGTGAAAATCAGGGCGATCTGGTCGTTCACGCCGAACCGCCCAGTTCGATTGCCCGTTGGTGCGCTGCTCGAATCGATTCGATGATCGCCGCCCGCACGGAGGCCTTCTCCAATTCGAAGAGGCCCGCGGCCGTGGTACCTGCCGGAGAGGTGACCATCCCTCGCAGTTCCGCCGGGCCGCGCTCACTCTCCTGCGCGTAGATCGCCGAGCCGTAGACCGTCTGCAACACCATTTCGGTCGCTTGAGCGCGTGTTAGGCCGATGCCCACCGCGCCGTCGATCATCGCCTCTATGAAGAGGAAGATGTAGCCCGGGCCGCTGCCGCTGACCGCCGTTGCCATATCCAGCTTCTTCTCGTCTTCGACGTACATTTCGCGGCCGATGGCGGCGAGTAATCCGCGAGTGAACTCACGCTGCTGGGCGGACACTGCGGGCGTCGCCGTCCACACGGACATACCGGCCTTCACGGCGACTGGCGTGTTGGGCATCACCCGCACGATGCGGTCGTGACCGAGTTCGCGCTGAAGGGTGGCCACCCGTACGCCCGCCATGATCGAGACGAGCAGCGCGTCCGCCGGGAGTTTCGCCCTGACGCTCTGCAAGTCCTGCGGCTTAATGGAAAGGATCGCCACATCGGCTTGCGTAACGCAGGCTGCGACCTCTGCCGTGACGCTTACGCCGTACTGCGTGGAGAGGGCGGCGCGACGAGCTTCCACAAGCTCGCAGACTGTCACGTCGGCGGGCTGGAGGAGGCCAGCGTCTAGCGTCGCCGAGAGGATCGCTTCGCCCATCACTCCGCCACCGATGATCGCCACCTTCATGAGCGCGCTCCGAAGATCGCGCGGCCGACGCGGATGTGAGTCGCGCCCTCTTCGATGGCGATCTCGAAATCGTCCGACATGCCCATGGAGAGCGACGGCAGAGCATGGGTCTTGCCCAATGCCCGCAGGCGACGAAACACCGCGCGCGCGGCGTCCGGCTGGCCCTGGGGCGCGACCGTCATCAGCCCCTGCACAACAACGTTTGGGCAGCGGGCCGCGGCGTCCACGAGCCGCCCGACCTCGGTCGGCGGGATTCCGAACTTGGACGCCTCTCCAGCAACGTTCACTTCGAGCATGATCCTCTGCGGCTGTGCGGCCGACCGCGCGACGCCCTCAAGTAACCGTTCCGAGTCGACGCCGTGAAGTATAGCGAACCGCCCCGAGATGGACTTTACCTTGTTGCTCTGGAGGTGGCCGATGAAGTGCCACGCCGGTTGAACCCCATCACTGCAAAGCTCACGGACCAAGTCCATCTTGGGGATTGCCTCCTGGACGCGGTTCTCGCCGAAGTCGAATAGTCCACGCTCCATCGCAACAACAACAGCAGGGGCCGGCCAAGTCTTGGTAACCGCGATGAGCGTAACCGTGGCGCTATCCCGCCCGGCGCGCTGACAGGCACTCTCGATACGCTCGCGCACCTCTGCGATGCGGTCGGCGAGACCCGGTTCGGGGGAGACACTCACTCCTTGAGGAAGTCTGGTGGGTGCTTCGCTTCCCAGACGGCGCGGGCGATGAGCGCGAGCACGAGAATTGCGACAATCGCGAGACCGGCCAGCGCGCTGAGCGCAAAGATGTAGACGAGTGCCACGAGCGCGAAAATGCCGCCGAACATGATGCCGACAGGAACGGCAAGCACACGGAAGACCGCGACGATGATCGTGATCGTCTCCTTGAAGCCGCCCGAAGGCTCATCATCTGGCGGCTGGCCGGAGTTGTAGTAGAAGCCCATGTGGGGAGTATACGGCGCTTCCGTCCGACCTCGCGCACGCCAACTTGAACGCGAGATGCCCCGCACAGGCGGGGCATCTCGTTACCGCAAGCTATGCCTACGTCACCCGCACTTGTTGTAGAAACAGTTGTGGCACGCCAGGCAGCCCTCCGCGTAGTAGAGGACCGAGCCACATTCGGGGCAGCCGACGCCACTGGCCACCGCTTCCGAGTGCTTCTTGGCGTCGATACTGGTGTTCGTGCTCGCCACGACCTGGTCGGCGGGAATGAGCGTCGGCTGGACCGCGGCGTTACCCGGGTCGAACCGCAGTTCTAGCCAGCGGAAGACGTAATCCACGATGCTGGTGGCGATCGGAATCGACTTGTTGCCCGTCGGGCCACTGGGTTCGAAGCGTGTGTTGCGAAGCTTCGACGCGAGTACGTTGAGCGGGACGCCGTACTGCAGCGAGTAGCTCGTAAGCATCGCGACCGTGTCCATCAGGCCACTCACCGTCGAGCCCTGCTTATTGACGTTGATAAACACTTCGCCGGGCGTGCCATCGTCGAACAGGCCAACCGTCATGTAGCCTTCCTGCTCGCCAACGCGGAACTTGTGGGTGATCGCCTGGCGTTCGTCCGGGAGCTTGCGACGCACCGGGCCCATATGCTGGGTGAGCAGTGCCTGCGCCGCTTCCACGGCCTTTTCGCCGTCGCTCTTGTCCTTTTCCGCGTGCTTCAGTACTTGCAGGTCGCGCGAACCGTCGCGATAGATAGTGATCCCCTTGCAGCCCGTGCGGTAGGCCAGCTCATAGGCCGTGCGAACGTCGTCCACGGTGGCGGTGTTCGGGAAGTTGATCGTCTTGGAGACGGCATTGTCGGTCGCCTCCTGGAAGGCGGCCTGCATGCGCACATGCCAGTCTGGGCTGATGTCGTGGGCGGTGACGAAGGTGTCCTTCACCCACTGCGGCACTTCTGCGCGTTCTGCCAGGTGGCCGCCTTCAGCGAGGAACCGGATCAGTTCGTCGCTGTAGAAGCCTTCCTGCTTTGCCACGAACTCGAACTGCTCGTTCACCTCGGGAAGCTCTGTGCGTTTCGTCGGGTCGTCCTTGTCCAGGTAGTGCGAACGGATGAAGGCGAGCGCGAAGACCGGTTCGATTCCGCCCGAGCAGTCCGCAATGATGCTGAGCGTGCCCGTGGGGGCGATAGTCGTGCGGGTCGAGTTGCGCATCGGCCGAGGGCCCTCGGTCCCGCGGGGGCCGTAGATCGAATCCGCCCAATCGGGGAAGTTCCCGCGTACCGTCGCCAACTGCTGGGAAGCGGAATCCGCTTCCTTCTGGATGAAGCTCATCACTTCGCGTGCGAGCTCCAGCGCCTGCTCAGAGCTGTACGGAATCCGCATGTCAATCAGCAGGTCCGACCAGCCCATCACTCCGAGGCCGATGCGCCGGATAGCGAGCGAGGTCTCCTGGATCTCCGGAATCGGGTAGCGATTCATCTCAATCACGTTGTCCAACAGGTGCACGGTGCGCCGCACGACCTGCCGCAGATGCGCCCAATCGAGCTCTTTTGAACCCGCAGCGCCGGTCGTGAAGTGCCCGAGGTTGATCGATCCAAGGTTGCACGAATCGTAGGAGTAGAGCGGCTGCTCCCCGCATGGGTTCGTCGATTCCACCGGCCCACGCTTGGGCACGGGGTTCGCCCGGCCAGCATTGATCCGGTCGATGAAGACGACGCCCGGGTCGCCATTCTTCCAGGCGTGTTCGAACATGGTCTCCCAAATCGCGCGAGCATCCCGCTTGCCCACCGGCTCCCCCGTCTTGGGGTTGATGATGTCGTAGGTCGTTCCGGCATCCACGGCCTGCATGAAGGCGTCCGTGACCGCCACGCTAATGTTGAAGTTCTGCAGCGTGGTCATATCTGCCTTCATCTCGATGAAGGCGTCGATGTCCGGGTGGTCAATGCGCAGGATGCCCATGTTGGCGCCGCGTCGTGTGCCCCCCTGCTTTATCGCTTCGGTGGCGGCATCAAACACTTTCATGAAGGAGACTGGTCCGCTGGCCACGCCCATGGTGGACTGCACACGGTCGTTCGCCGGCCGCAAGCGGGAGAATGCGAACCCCGTCCCGCCGCCAGACTTGTGGATGATCGCCGTATGGCGAATCGCCTCGAAGATGCCATCGATCGAATCGGGCACGGGGAGCACGAAACAGGCGGAGAGCTGCTGGAGTTCGTGGCCGGCGTTCACCAGGGTGGGCGAGTTCGGCAGGAAATCCAGCGACGCCATCAGACGGTAGAAGCTCTCTTCGGCAGCAGCTCGGTCGCCCTCGGTACCGCCAAACTTCAATTCCGCTTCGGCCAAGTTGCGCGCCACCCGCCGGAAACACTCGTCCGGCTCTTCGATGGCATCGCCCTTGTCATTGCGCTGGGCGATGCGGCGCTCCATGACGACCTTGGCGTTATCCGAGAGCACAGTTGGTTCGAAACTGCTTGCGCCGGAACCCGATTCTTCCCGAGACGTGGTGACCATTGGTTTTCCTCCCGAGCCTGCCATACGGCAGACCAATCAGTATAAAGAACATCTGTTCGTAATCAAGCGAAAGCGCTAGGGAACGGCGGACTCCAGTTGGCCGACGGCTAGCGCACTTTGCGGCCGGGTTTGCGTCATACGACCGACTCCGCGAGGTCGCGAGTATCGGCGCCGTGGAGCAGCCGGGGCCGCAGGGCGTCGGGCTGATCGCCGGGCAGAGCGAGCTGAAGCGTCTTTTCTTCCAGCGTCGGGGTACGCCCCGTCTCCAGCGCCTCTACCGCTTCCTTCAGGGACTCGATATCGGCGAAGGCGCGATAGACGGAAGCGAAGCGAATGTAGGCGATGTGGTCCAGGCGCCGGAGTGCATCCATGGCGAGTTCGCCGACGAAGGTTGACGGCACCTCAGGTCGGCCGTCGGCGGCAACGCGGGCCTCGATCTCGAGCGTCACCGCTTCGAGTTGCGCAACCGAAACGGAGCGCTTCTCGCACGCCCGGCGAAGCCCGGCTAGCAGCTTTTCGCGATTAAACTCCTCGCGGCGGCCGTCCTTCTTGACAACCAGCAGAGTCGAGAGATGCACGGCCTCCATGGTGCTGAAACGCTCCCCGCAAGAGATGCACTGCCGGCGGCGGCGGATGCCGTCGTCAGTCGCCCGGCTATCGGTAACCTTAGAATCGCGGAACTGGCAGAAAGGGCAGCGCACGTTGGTGGATAACCTCATGGGTATAGGCGACTAAGCAGTTGATCGGCCGCCCGCGCAGTATATTCTCCCACATCTTGTGGCTGTCAACCCCTTGTCCCACAACATATGGTGTCGAGTTACGTAGCGTCCGATTCTCAATACTCACGGGGATCTGCCACGCAGAAAACTGATATACCGCCGTGAAGCCACGCACCCGCCTCTATCCGCGCCGCGAGAGCGCGCCGCGCTGCGCCAGGAAGAACTGGCAGCCTTCGGTGTCGGTCCAAGGCGAGAGCACTCCGCTGCCCGGATGCAGACAGGTGCCGCGCCCGCCCTCCTGGTCCTCGATGAACTCTCGACAACCGCCGCAGAGCGACTGCACGGGCGGCTTCTCGCGGAAGCTTTCGCCCAACAGAAGCAGATAATCCGAGTCCGGCTTCGCGAAATCCTGGTCATCCTCGGGGAGATGAGCCATTGGAGTCGGCCAGCCGCTAGCCTGGCGTTCGCGCTTGCGCTTCTTGCGGTGACCCATACGCTGAGCCTACCGCTGCTAGGCCGGGGATGCCAACCATCGCGCGCCGCACTGGCGCTAGGACTCGTCTGCGACGTCCACCTGGCGGATCTGGCCGCGCCGGTCCTTGAACTTCGCTTTCAGGTAGTCGCGGTTCATGGATGCGATGAAGTCGATGCTGATGCCCGCCGGGCAGACGGCTTCGCATTCGCCGTAGTTGGTGCAGCTCCCGAAGTACATCTCCATCGTGTCCACCATGGAGGTCACGCGTGCCCAGCGCTCCGCCTGGCCCTGCGGGAGCACGTTGAGGTGGGAGACTTTTGCCGATGTGAATAGCTGTGCTGCGCCATTCGGACAGGCCGCGACACACGCCCCACAGCCGATGCAGGCGGCAGCGTCCATGGCGATATCCGCGACAGACTTCGGTACGAGTGTGAGGTTGGCTTCCTGTGCTCCGCCCGTCGGTGCCGTAATAAAGCCGCCAGCCTGGATAATCTTGTCGAAGGCGCCACGGTCAACCACGAGGTCTTTGATAATCGGGAAGGCGCGGGCGCGCCACGGCTCCACGGTGATGGTGTCGCCGGTGTTGAAGTAGCGCATGTGCAGCTGACAGGTGGTGGTGGAGGCATTCGGACCATGGGGCGTGCCGTTGATGACGACACCACAGGTACCGCAGATCCCCTCGCGGCAATCGTTATCGAACGCGATCGGCTCCTTGTTATCCGCGAGAAGCTGTTCGTTCACCACGTCCAGCATTTCGAGAAACGACATGTGATCGTTGATCTCATTGGCCTGGTAGGTTTCGAATCGGCCTTCGGCTGTTGGGCCATCCTGGCGCCAGACCTTCAGTGTCAGCGAGAGGTTCACTTGTAGCTCCTCTGGGTCGGATGCGCGTATTCGAACTCGAGCTGCTCTTTGTGGAGCGTGGCGG
>JBDSEP010000036.1:0-3994 GCA_039919985.1 Tepidiformaceae bacterium
GGCACTCGAGATTAAGGCCGCGCATCCCACGCTGTATTTCGTCGCCCCGATGCCCGAGAACGACGATGACTTCGTCCGCGCCGGCCTCACGCAGTTGACGGACGTGGTAGGCCAGCAGCGGTTCGCCACCCCAGTCGAGGAGGGCTTTGGGTTCGCCCATCCGGCTGGAGAAGCCGGCGGCGAGGACGATCGAGGAGAGCATGAGCCGAGTGTAGCAGCGGTGGTCGTTCGGCTCATGCGCTTCAGGCGATGGTGGTCCAGAGTTGGCGCGAACTACTTGCGCGTGCGCGGGTCCAGCGCGTCCCGTAGGCCGTCGCCCAGGAAGGTGAAGCAGAGCATGAGCGTGGCAACCATGATCGCCGGCCAGACGACGAGCAAGTTGTTCTCCTGCAAGTGGTCGTAGCCGTCGGTAATGAGTGAGCCCAAACTGGACGCCGGTGGCGGGACTCCCAGGCCGATGAACGCCAAGGAAGCCTCGGCGAAGATGCGCGTAGGGATCCCGAAGGTGACGGCTACGATGACCGTACTGAGCGTGTTGGGAAGCATATGAGAGCGGACGACGCGACCCTGCGTGGCGCCGATGGCTCGTGCGGCGAGGATGTAATCCTGTTCGCGCAGAGAGAGCATCTGTCCACGCACCAGGCGCGCAACGGTCACCCAGCTGACGAAGGAGATCGCCAGAATCGTAATGATGAGGTACCCGGGCAGTCCTGGGATTTGCGGGTCAGCGGTGCCGATGATCGGCCAATCTCGTCCGAAGAGCAGTTGGCGCAAGAGGATGATCGCCAGCAAGTCCGGGAATGCGTAGGCAAGGTCGGTGATCCACATCAGGATGCCATCCGTGACCTTGCCGCCGAGGGCAGAGGCGATCCCGACGCTCAGCCCGATGATGAGTACGATCGTCTCGGCGCCAACACCAATCTTCAACGAGAAGAGCGTGGCGGAAAGCGTCCGGGCCCAGACATCACGTCCAAGCGTGTCGGTACCTAACCAGAATTCGGAAGTAGGCTCGGAGTTCGTGTTGGTGTACTGCTGGGTCGCAGGATCATGGCGCGCGACAACGTCGGTGAATTCAGCGGCGAGGGAGACGGTCAGTAAGATGAGGAGGATGACTCCGGCGGCGAAGGCGAGCCGGTTACGCAGGAGCCGCTGAAGGGCCTGGCTCCAAAGTCCGCGCTGCTTGGTATGTATCTGCTCCCGAGCGAAGTCGAATGGTTGGGCAAGGGTGCTGCTGTCCTGCGCCATCGGAGGTCTCCTAATACCGGATTCGAGGGTCGACAAAACCGTAAAGGATATCGACGATGAGGTTCATGAAGGCGATGATCGCGGCGAAAAAGAGCGTGACGCCCATGATCACGCCGTAATCACGAATGACCACCGATTGAACGAAGGTGAGGCCGAGGCCCGGGATCGCGAACGCGCGCTCAACGATGAAGGAGCCGACAATCAGCCCCGCGAGGATTGGCCCGAGGACGGTCAGCACCGGGATCATCGCATTCTTCAGCGCATGCCGGTAGACCACCAGGTGACCGGCCAAGCCCTTGGCTTTCGCGGTGCGGATGTAGTCCTGGCGTAGGACATCGAGCATCGAAGCGCGAGTAATTCGGGCAACGAAGGCCGTCGGAAGCGTTCCCAGGGCAATCGTTGGCAACACCATCTTCTGGTAGTCGCCGAACTCCCAGCCGAGCACCTTGAACCAGCCCAGTTCTACGGCGAAGACAATTACCAGTATCGGGGCCAGGATGAAGCTCGGTAAGGCAGCCCCGGCGGTGGCGAGGAATACGCCCACGTAGTCCATCGGGCCGTTCTGGTACATCGCTGAGAGAATCCCGAGCGACAGCCCGACTACCAGGGCCATCACGAATGCGCAGAGGCCGAGCTGCACGGACACGCCAAAGCGGTCCTTGATGATGTCTCGCACAGGGCGATCGTTCGAGAACGAGATGCCGAGATCTCCCTGGACAACGTTGCCTAGATACTGCACGTACTGTTCGGGGAGCGACTTATCAAGGCCATAACGGGCGTTCAGGTTGGCGCGGGCGGTTTCCGAAAGCGGCTTATCCTGGTCGAACGGACCACCCTTGACGCCGTGCATCAAGAAGAATGTGACCGTTGTGACGGCAAAGAGCAGTGGAAAGATCAGGACGACGCGGCGGATTGCAAACGCAAGCATGAGATCCACGCATTCTCGTGGGCCGGGGTTCCGCTTGCGGAACCCCGGCCCATTGGTAAGTGCGGCGGGTGCGTAAGTTGGTCGTGGGGCGAACCCCAGACGAGACTTACTTCTTGGTGGTGGTCCAGAGTTCTGGATTGTGGTCGCCAGGGACGAAATGGTCGTCGCCCTTCTTGTTTTCGACCATGCCCTTGATGTACGGCTTGACGACGCGGTGCGCGCCGACCTGCCACATTGGGGCCTGGCCACAGACGGTGGTGACAACCAACTTCTCGACGTCGCGGTACTGCTGGCGGCGCTGCTCGTCGTTCTGGTTGACTTTTGCCTTGGCGATAAGGTCGTCGATTTCCTTGTTACTGCAGAACTGCTTGTTAATCGAGCCGCCGGTCTCATAGAGGCCGACGATCCAGTTCTCAGGGTCTGGGAAGTCTTCGCCCCAGCCGCCGAGGACGAGTTGGAAGTCGCCGCTGTTGAAGCGAGCGGACCGCGTCTTCGAATCGGTGAACTCAAGGGTGATATCGATGCCGAGGTGCTTCTTCCACTCGGACTGAAGGAATTCGGCGATGGCCTTGTTGGTCGCGGTGTCGGTGTTCAGCAGGACGAGCTTGGGGAAGCCCTTGCCGTCCGGGTAACCGGCCTTGGTCATGTTCGCCTTGGCGTTGACCACGTTGAAGCCAATCGCGGCATCGAACTCGCCGGCCTTGCCGCCAGAGCGTTCTGGAGCCATCCAACTGGTGGATGGGATGTTGGCGCCTTTGAGGACGACGTCGTTGAGCGTCTTGCGGTCCGTCGCCTGCGAGAGGGCCAGACGGACTTCCAGCTTGGACAGCAACGGATCTTTGAGGTTCGGCTCAAGGCCCGTGGTGCGGGTAGCGGCGTAGTTCGTCAACTCCTTGCCGAGCGTGGCGTCCTTCTGGACGACGTCGAGCTGAGTCGATGGAACGTCGGTGGCATCGATTTCTCCGGTCCGGTACGCGTTAAGCGCCACAGCCGCGTCGTCGATGTACTTGATGACGAGCTTTTCGATCTGGGCCTTCTGAGTGCCAGCGTAGTTCGGGTTCGGGACCAGTTCAATCTGGCTCTTTTCCGTGTAAGTCTTCGGCATGAACGGGCCGTTGTAGACGTTTTCGAGTGGGCCGGGCCACTTGGCTTCCGGCGTCTTCACCAGGTGCTTCGGCACCGGGAAGGTCGGCCAGAGGGCGAGGATGATCGAGAAGGACGGAGACGGGTCCGCCAGTTTGATCTCGATGGTATTGGCGTCGACTGCGCGTACGCCCATCGCCTTCAACAGGTCGCCTTTTTCCGCTTCCGTGTTCTTGCCAGCCTTGGAGTAGGCGTCACAGCCCACTACCGGCGAAAGAATGAACTGGTAGTGCGATGCGATGTCCGGGTTGCAGCTGCGCTGCAGGCCGAGGACGAAGTCGTTCGCGTCTAGGCCCTGGCCATCGGACCACTTGAGGCCAGACTTGACCTTCACGGTGTACGTCTTGCCATCGGCGGAGATGGTGGGTTTGCCTTCAGCCATCGCGGGCTGAGGAAGGTCCTTCGCGTCGAGGCTGTAAAGCCCGCGCCACACCATGAAGAAGTGGCCGATGTCCTGCGAGAAGTCAGAGAAGTGGGGGTCCCACGTTTCGAACTGAATTCCGCGGATGGTGATGGTGCCGGATGGCTTGGTATCGGCCACGGCGCTGGGCGAGCCGGAGGCGGTGGTGGCGCCTGGGGCAGAGGTGGGCTTGCTGGTGTCGTCGTCGTCATCGCCACATGCAGCTGCAAGGGCGAGCACGGCAAACACCGCGAAGATGCTAAAGAGCATCTTCATTT
>JBDSEP010000065.1:0-3798 GCA_039919985.1 Tepidiformaceae bacterium
GGCCCCGCCGCCGGTACGCTCCTCAAAGTCAGCACCCTCGGAGATGACGCCGGCCTCCTCGGGGCGGCCGCCGTGGCCTGGGAGTACCTCGACTCGCCGAAGCCGTAACGGGATCGTCCCGGTGGCGGTGCTCCGAACACCCCTTCAGTGACCTGTGGCGTGCCTCGCGCCAACGTCAGCCCACGAGGAGCGCGAGGCTCCCCAGGAATTCCAGTGCCTCATCGACGTCCTTCGCCATCAGGTCGGGGGCTTCCTCCGCCGCCAACTGTGCCACCCCTGCCCGCAGGTCGCCCAGCAAAGCATCACGATCTCGCGTGCCGTCGAGCAACGTCAGAAGCAGCGCGGACACACCATCCAGTTGCACCATCTCATGCCGCAAGTTCGTGACCACCAGGTCGCCCTGCAGCGCGCAGTACCGCGCGTAGCTACCAGAAAGCGGATGCTCGCTGGGCTCGCGCCGGAAAGCGTCTGGCGCAAGCGTGAGCATCAGCATCTGGTCCGATTTCGAGAGCGCCGCAAGCAGGCTTGCCGCCAGGATGGGACCATGCTCCTCCGCGGCCTCTGGCGGCAGGCCGCACTCCGCCACCGACTCCACGAGCAAGTCACCAAACGCGATCGTCGACGGATACGCGCCGACCAGCTTTCCGAAAGCCGCTTTCGAAACCGGGTGGTTCGTTGCGAACGTCTCACCCGTCTCCGCGCGGAAGGTCGCTACTTCCGCCGTGCCGCCCACCTCCGCCGCGCTCACGTTCGACGAGATCCGGAACTGCTGGAAGGTCTCCGCCCGCGGCTCAAGGCGGCGTTCAACGCCCACCCCTTCGTGGCAGAGGAACGTGCGCCGAAAGTAGCGAAGGCGAAAGAAATCCAGGTACTGCTCGACCTCCTCGATGCTCGTCGCCCGCTCCCCAATCACCTGCCTCAGGTTCGCCGGCAGGTTTGAGACCAGCATGCTTGCCAGTTCTGGCTCGGCCAGGTACTGGAGGCCCGCCGCCCGCGCGTTCGCTACGAAATCGCTGAAGTAGAACGCGTCGTTGATGTCGCTCAATTCGTCGTGGAAGATCCCCTGGTTCGAACGTCCCTCTAGCGAGGAGGTGTAGAAAGCAAGCAACGCCCCCTGTGGCCCACGCCCCGCAGGCACTGCCCCGGCCACCATCCGCACGATCTCGAGCGCATCCCGCACCCTCGCCCCGGGCGCCTCCTGGTTGCGTGTATGGAACCGCATCATGTCCCGCACGTAATCCTTGAAGTGGCTCCCCGGCAGCGTGTTGTAGCTCATGTACACCACGCCGTTCGGCGCCAGGGCGGACTTACAGAGTCGCAGCAGCGCCTCGCGCACCGCCTCTGGCACCCAGGAGTAGATGCCGTGGGCGATGATGTAGTCGAACTGGCCGAGGTCTGTGCCGGGCTCCAGGATGTCACGCTGTTCGATGCGCACGTTGCTAAGTCCCGTCGCCCGGATTACGGCCTGGCCCATCGCAATTTCCCGCTCCGAGTAGTCGAATCCAAAGAATTCGCTCCTCGGCAGCGATTCCGCCATCGGGATCAGGTTTTCGCCCGCCGCACAGCCGATATCCAGCACGCGGCAGCGTTCTGGCGGCGCGGCGTCCACGCCAAAGAGGCGCGCCATCGCCGCCAGCCGGTTCGGATGGCTGAGCACCTGCGCGGCTCCGTCGTAGGGCACTTCGTCGTACGGGTTCGGCATCGAGACTCAAGCCTGAGGCACCTCGGTGGCTCAGGCAACGACCCCAGCGGACTCCTGACAGAATGGTGTCAGCAGTACCGCCCGCCCGTGGGATCCTCCTGACAGAATGGTGTCAGGAGCGCTGTCGTACGCTGCGCTCAGCACAGAAAGAGGAGTCACTCATGGAAATCACTGGATCATTCGTCAACATCACCACGGACAACGCGGAGCGCCTTGGCGATTTCTACCGCAACACAGTCGGCTTGGAATCCCAGGAAGGCATGGGCCCATACGCCTTCAAGTTCGGCGGCACCACCATTTCCTTCGACAGCCACAGCGACACCAGCGGCGCGGCCAAGGAGCCGTCTCGCGTCATCTTCAGCATGTTCGTCGATGACCTCGCCGCCGAGCAGAAGTCCCTGGAGGCGAAGGGCGTCAAGTTCTCTCGCACGGCGGGCAAGGAGGAGTGGGGAGGCCTCATCTCCACCTTTAGCGACCCCGACGGAAACCTTATGCAGCTCATCGAGTACAAGGGCGAGTAGCCCCCGTGCGACGTGCCGACCGTCTTTTCCAGATCATCCAGCTCTTGCGGCGGCGGCACGTTGCCACGGCGGCCTTCTTGGCGCTCGAACTCGAAGTCTCCGAACGCACCGTCTACCGCGATATCCGTGACCTTGTCGGCTCCGGCGTCCCGATCGATGGCGAAGCCGGGGTCGGATACACACTGCGTCGCGGCTTCGATCTGCCACCACTCATGTTCACCGAGCCCGAGCTGGAAGCGATGGTCCTCGGTGCGCGGGTCGTCTCCAGCTGGGGCGATCCCGCGCTCGGCCGGGCGGCCAACGATGCACTCGCCCGTGTGGAGGCCGCTCTCCCCGAGCGGCTCCGCGCCCGCCTCACTAACACTCCCCTATTCGCCCCCGGCTTTCACGTCCCACCAGAAACGATCGCCTCGCTGACGCCCCTCCGGGTCGCCCTGGAAGAGCGGCGCATCGTCTGGATCCGCTACGAAGATGGCGATGGCGTCGCTTCCGAACGAACCTTGCGGCCGGTCGGGCTCTTTTTCTGGGGCTACCGCTGGTCCCTCAGCGCCTGGTGCGAACTCCGCCAGGCCTTTCGCAGCTTCCGGCTGGATCGCTTGCGCGCCATCGAGGTGCGCGACGAACGATTCACTCCGCTCCCCGGCCAAACGCTGGACGACCTGTTCAAGGTCTACGAGGCCGAGACCGGCCACCCACGCGACGACTGACGCTTGAGCTACACTGGCGCGAATTTCCTACGAAGGTCGTTCCAATGAGCAGCGCTTCTGTCCCCGTCCACGCCGAAATCCCGCCCCCCGCGATCGTGGAAGTGAGCAAAGGCATCTTCGCCTACATCCAGATGGACGGCAGCTGGTTCCTGAACAACACCGGCACCATCGTCGGCGAGCGCCACGCCACGGTCGTCGATTCCACCGGCACCGAGGCCCGTGCCCGGGCCTTCCATCGTGCCCTCCGCACCATCACCGAGAAGCCCGTGAACACCCTGATCAACACCCATAGCCACGGCGACCACACCCACGGCAATTTCGTCTTCGCGCCGGAAGCCGCGATCATCGCCCACGAGCGCTGCCGCCGCGAAATCCTCGCCGTCGGCAATGCCGCGCACGCCCTCTTCCCGATGATCGACTTCGGCGATTGCCCGGTCACTCCTCCTTTTGTCACCTTCGAAGAACGCCTCAACGTCTACGTCGACGACCTGCGCATGGAGCTAGTCTTCGTGGGGCCGGCGCACACCACAAATGACGTGATCGTCTGGATCCCTGAACGCAAACTTCTCTTCTCCGGCGACATCATATTCAACGGCGGCACACCCTTCGCGCTTGGCGGTTCTGTGGGCGGCTGGCTGGCTGCCCTCGAACGGATAGAAGCGCTCGGCGCCGAGACCATCGTCCCCGGGCATGGCGAGGTCTGTGGGCCTGCCGTCATCGGCGAAGTGCGGGCCTACCTCCAGTTCATCCTTGAGGCCGCCCGCGAGGGTTTCGCCCGGAGTACGCCGCCTCTGGAGCTTGCCCGGACGCTCGACCTTGGCCGGTTCGCCGCCCTGCACGATAGCGAACGGCTTGTGCCCAACCTTCA
>JBDSEP010000075.1:0-6747 GCA_039919985.1 Tepidiformaceae bacterium
GCTCAAAGATACCTACGCCGGGGAACTTCGCGCCTCCGATGCCGGCCGAACCGTCCGTCTCGCGGGCTGGGTGCATCGCCGCCGCGATCACGGCGGCCTGATCTTTCTCGACCTCCGGGATGCTAAAGGCGTAGTCCAACTGGTGTTCAATCCCGAGAATGCAGCCGCGCACGATGTTGCCCACCGCGTTCGCAACGAATGGGTGCTACAGGTCGACGGCGAAGTACGCCTGCGCGCCAGCGAAACGGCGAACCCAAACATGGCGACCGGTGAGGTCGAGATCGTTCCTACGGCATGCACCGTGCTCAACGAGGCGATAACGCCGCCGTTCTATATCAACGAGCCCGTGGATGTGGACGAACAGCTCCGCCTGAAGTTCCGCTATCTCGACCTGCGCCGCCCGGACGTCGCTGAAGTGATCTACCTGCGTCACGAGGTGGTGCGCTATATCCGCGAGTTCCTCTACGAGCGTGGTTTCACAGAGGTAGAGACGCCCACACTGATCAAATCCACCCCCGAGGGAGCCCGCGATTTCCTCGTGCCCTCGCGTCAGCGCCCAGGCCACTTCTTTGCCCTTCCCCAGTCGCCCCAGATCATGAAGCAGCTACTCATGTACGCCGGCATCGAGAAGTACTTCCAGATCGCCCGCTGCTACCGAGACGAAGATACCCGCGCCAACCGTGTCGCCGAACACACGCAACTGGACCTGGAGATGAGCTTCGTCGAGCAGGAGGATGTGATGGCGCTCGTCGAGGAGCTCTACACCGGCATCGCCCTCCGCTTCGGCAAAGGCCCGCTGGCCGCCACTCCCTTCCCTCGCCTCGATTACGCCGATTGCATCGCCCGCTTCGGCATCGACCGGCCCGACCTCCGATTCGGCCTCGAATTCGTGGATATCGCCGCCCCGTTGGCCAATTCCGGCTTCCAGGTCTTCGCGGGCGCGCTCGCAAACGGCGGCCAGATCAAGGCCATCCGGGTACCAGGCAAAGCAGCCATGACTCGCCGCGAAATCGACGAGCTGACGGAGATCGCCCGCAGCGGCGGCGCCAAGGGCCTGGCAACCATCGGTGTCGTCTCTGCCGAGGAACTCCGATCGCCGATCGCCAAGTTCCTCTCGTCAGAAGAAGTGGCTGGGATCAAGGCGCTGACGCGCGCCGAGGACGGCGACATGCTCCTCATCGTGGCCGATCAACCTGAGGTTCTCGCCGCGTCGCTGCACGCCGTGCGGACTGCTCTCGCCGGCAAGCTCGGCCTCACCGCAGGGGACGAGCTCTCGTTCGCCTGGGTTGTCGGCTTCCCGCTACTCGAATGGCACCCCGCCGAAGGCCGTTGGGACGCCACCCACAACCCCTTCTGCGGTTTTCCCGAATCCGAGCGGCAGTGGCTGGACGAAGATCCTGGCAGAGCCTCCTCCTACCAGTACGACCTCGTATGCAACGGCGCCGAGATCGTCGGCGGCTCCATCCGCATCAACAACCGCCCGGATCAGGAGAAGATCTTCGCCCTCATGGGCCACACTCCCGAGCAACAGCAGGACCGCTTTGGCGTCGTGCTCGATGCCCTCGAGTTCGGTGCACCCCCGGAGGGCGGCATCGGTGGCGGCATCGACCGCCTGATCATGACGCTCGCGGGCACCGAGAATATCCGCGATGTCATCGCCTTCCCGAAAACCTCCTCCGGCGCCGACCCGCTGATGAGCGCCCCTTCCATGGTCGATCCCGCGCAACTCGAAGAGCTTGGCCTTCTGCTCGCTCGCCCGACTAAAGCGTGATCGGGCTACACGCGTAAAGGGCTGTTTCCGGCGCCCGTTCTGCGGCGTGTCCCGCTCTGCGGTTCCCGTGTACTCTTCGCTCAGCGTCACCGCTCCCTTCGGCGATGGATCGCCACGGCAGCGGCGGACGTACTTCTTTCGAAATCTCGCCTCCGGCTGGTGTCCATGTCCAACAAAATGCTCACCCTCATGATGGGCTTCGTCGCATTCCTGATCCTCGCCGTGGGGGTGGTCTTCGTCATCGCCCTGGCTGGCGGCGGAGACGACGACAACGCGACTCCTGCTGAAGGCGGCAAGAGCACCCCGAAAGCGGGCGCCTCCTCCGGCAAGATCTGCGAAGGCAATGTCCTCTACGTCCCGGGTGGCGAACCAAACTCGCTGCTGGACCCCATCCAGGTCGGTGACGTCGAAACCAGCGAATACATCGAAGAGATCTTTGGCGGCCTCGTAACCCTCGACCGAGAGTTGAATGTGCAGCCCGACATCGCCAAGAGCTGGGATGTGTCCAACGGCGGCAAGACCTACACCTTCAAGCTGCGGGACAACGTCGTCTTCCACAACAACAAGCGCGTCACCTCTGCCGATGTGAAGTACAGCATCGAGCGCGCCGCTGACCCAACCAATGCCTCGCCCACCGTCCTCGCCTATCTTGGCAACATCGTCGGCGTCCGCGACCGCTTCGCCAACAAGGCGACCTCGGTCTCCGGCGTCAAGGTCATCGACGAGACCACCATCCAGGTCGATCTCGTGGAACCCGCCGACTTCTTCATCTCCGAGCTGACCTACCCCGTCTCCTTTATCGTCGATAAGGAGCAGGTGGAGAAGAACCCTCGAAACTGGACGCAGAAGCCGAACGGCACCGGCCCCTTCAAGCTGGCGGAATTCACTCCCGCCGAGAAGATCCGGCTCGTCCGAAACGATCGCTACCACCTTGGCCCCGCCAAGCTGGACGAGGTCGTCTTCGAACTCGGCGGCGGCTCCCTCCTTACGCGCTACGAGAACAACGAACTGCACGTCGGTGCCTTCCCCGCTTCGCTCCTGGACGCGGTCAAGGGCGGCAGCAATCCGCTCAGCAAGGATTACCGCGCCGTCCCCGAACTCGCGACCTACTACTTCAACCTGAACTCCGCCCAGGCCCCGTTCGATGACCCGAAAGTCCGCCAGGCCTTCGCCATGTCCATCGATCGGGAGCAGATCAACAACGTGCTCTTCTACAACGCCCTTCGCGTCGCCGATGGCTTCCTGCCTCCGGATATGCCCGGCTACTCCGAGGCCGTCACGTCCTACAAATACGACCCCACAAAGGCGAAGCAACTCATCCAGGAGTCTAAGTACGCCGGTAAGCTCCCCCGCATCACGCTCAGCTATAGCGGTGCGGGCGGCACCCCTGGCGACCTCCTCGTGGCCATCCAAAAGGGCTGGGAGGATAGCCTCGGCGTCACCGTCCAACTCCAGGCGATCGATAGCTCCGCCTTCCTCCGCGAGCAGCGCCAGGGCAAGTTCCAGATGCTCTCCGATGGCTGGTCTGCGGACTATCCGGACCCCGAGAACTTCCTCGGCAAGCTTTTCGCCAGCGATAGCCCCCTGAACTACAGCCGCTACAAGAACGCCGACGTCGATGCTCTCCTGCAGCAAGGCCGCCGAGAGACCGACCGAACGAAGCGCTACACCCTCTACACCCAGGCGGAACAGAAGATCGTGGACGACGCGTCCATCATTCCCCTCTTCTGGCCGGTCAACTACCAGGTCGTCAAGCCCTGCGTAAAGGACTATCCGTCTCCCTCGATGACGATCCCGAAGTATCGCTACATCTCGATCGACCCGAAGGCGAAGTAAAGCGTGGCCCCGGGCCTGTTCGGCTATACCGTTCGCCGGCTGCTCTGGGCCATTCCCGTGCTCTTCGTCATCTCCGTCGCCGTCTTCTACATGCTCCGCCTCGCCCCCGGTGATCCCGTAGATGCCATCCTCCAGAAGAACTACCAGGAGGAGCAGGCGGCCGCCCTGCGCAAGAAATATGGCTACGACCAGCCGATTCACATCCAGTACATCAAGTACATGAAGAACCTCGCCCAGGGCGATCTCGGGATTTCCACCCGCCACCGCGATTTCACAGCCAGCGAAGTCATCCTCCCGAAGATCTGGGTCTCGACGCGCATCGGCTTCATGGCCCTTGTCATCACCTTCGCCATCGGCATCCCCGTCGGCGTCTACGCCGCCATGGCGCGCGGCACCTTCCTCGATCCGCTGACCATCAGCTCCTGGCTCGCCCTCGACGCCGTCCCCGCATTCGTCCTCATCCCCGTCCTACAATGGCTTTTCGGCCTCAAACTGGGCATCGTTGGCCTCGGATACGAAGGCGTCTGGAGCAGCCACATGGTGCTCCCCGTGCTCATTCTTTCGCTCCCCGGTGTGGCCGGTGTGGCCCGCCTTATGCGCGCTTCAGTGGTTGGCGTTCTGCACGAAGACTACGTGCGCACGGCCCGCGCTAAAGGCCTCCGCGAACGCACCGTCATCATCACCCACATCACCCGCAACGCCATGATGCCCATGGTCACCGTCATTGGCCTCTCCCTCCCCGGAATCACCGCCGGCGCCCTCTTCACCGAGCAGCTCTTCGGCATCCCCGGCATCGGCCAAGAATCGCTCGCGGCCGCCCTCGCCCCTGATTTCGATGTGATCCTCGCTCTCGTCCTCTTCGGCTCCTTCCTCTTCGTGATGGCCAACGTTCTGATCGACGTCCTCTACTCCCTCATCGACCCGCGCATCCGCGTCGGTGCCGGTAGGGGTGGCTGATGGCTGTCGCTGCCACCGCCGACGACCTTTATGCCGCCGGGCCAATCGCTGCCCCGCGCCGCTTTCGCATGCTCCGAAACCTCCTTCGCAAGAAGCTCGCCGTTCTCGCGATCGCCTACCTTCTTGTGTTTTACTCGGCCGGCATCTTTGCCCCGCTCGTCGCCCCACACGACCCAAATGCCCAGGAGCTGACGGTCGATGCGCGCCGCCAGGGGCCCAGCGCGGAGCACCTCTTCGGCACCGACGCCCTCGGTCGAGACCTCTTCTCTCGCGTCATTTTCGCCGCCCGCACCACCATCCTCTTTACGCTCGTCGTCATCGTCACCGGCGGCCTAGTGCTCGGGCTCGGACTGGGCCTGCTGGCGGGCTACCGCGGAGGCTGGGTGGACACCGCCATCATGCGCGTCGGCGAGGTGCTCGGCGGCGTCCCCACACTCATCCTCATGCTCGCCATCACTGCATCCTTCCGCGGCCGCATCAATGACCTCTCGTTCTGGCTTGAAGACCATACCTTCCTGGGAAGCGACGCCAAAACCCTCGTGAAGTTCACGATAATCGTCGGCGCCACCACCCCCTTCGCCTGGATCGGCAGTTCGCGGATCGTCCGCGGCCAGGCCCTCTCTATTCGAGAGTCCTCCTTCGTCACCGCCGCAGAAGCGATGGGCGCATCTACCTGGCGGATCGTCTCGCGGCACATCCTCCCCGGCGTCATGCCGCTCTTCATCGTCGGGCTCTCCGCTTCGATGGCCGGGATCGCCGGCTCAGAGGTTGCCCTCAGCTATCTCGGCCTGGGCATCGATCCGCCCGGCGCCAGCTTCGGAAACCTCATAAGCGATGCGGGCTTCGTCCGTACCTTCGAGCAATACCCCCACCTGCTGCTCGCATCCTCGCTCCCGGTGATCCTCTTCTTCTACGCCTGGAATCTCCTCGGAGACGCCCTCGTGGATCTGTTCGAGCCGCGTACCCACACTCAGCGATAGCGCCTCGTCATCACCTCCAAACCGCCCGACCGGCGTCCGCAGCGAGGTTTGCTATACTCGA
Source organism: Tepidiformaceae bacterium (assembly GCA_039919985.1). Classification (GTDB taxonomy): domain Bacteria; phylum Chloroflexota; class Dehalococcoidia; order Tepidiformales; family Tepidiformaceae; genus PNKC01. The sequence goes on from JBDSEP010000075.1 coordinate 5,606, forward strand.
TGAGGAGGACTTTGATAGCCCTGTGAAGGTAACCCTCGAACGGCTTCCCGAGAGCCGAGTGCAACTCCAGATCGAAGTGGAAGCCGAGCGTGTCGAGAAATCGGTCGACGCCGCTTACCGTCGGCTGGCGACGAAAACGCGCGTCCCTGGCTTCCGCCCCGGCAAAGCGCCCCGCGCGATGACTGAAAAGTACATCGGCCGGGAGCGGCTGATGAACGACGCCATCGAAAAGCTCATCCCGGACGTTTACAACGAAGCGATCGAAACCGAGGACGTCGACGCCATCGCCCAGCCCGAACTCGATGGCATCGAACTCGATCCCGTGCGCCTCAAGTTCATCGTCCCGGTTCGCCCCTCAGTAGAACTCGGCGATTACAAAACCGTGCGCGTTACGAAGGACCCCGTCGAAGTCACCGAAGAGATGCTGGACGAGCAGGTTCTTCTGCTCCGCCGGCGCAACGCCGTCCAGGTCCCCGTCGAGCGGCCCATCCAGTGGAACGATGTCATCACCGGCGATGTCTCCGGTGCCGTCGAAGGCGAAGAGTTTGTGGAGGACACCGACGCCGAGTTCCCACTCCGCGAAGGGGTCACTCTCTTCGTGCCCGGGCTCGCCGAAGGCTTCATCGGCATGACTAAGGGCGAGGAGAAAGACCTCGAGCTCACCATGCCCACGGACTTCCGCCTCGAGCGACTCGCCGGAAAGACTGCGAACTTTCACCTCCTCGTCAAGGAGGTGAAAGAAGAGCAACTCCCCGACGAGGACGATGATTTCGCCCAATCCGTGAACGCCGAAGAGTTCCCCACACTCGAGGCCCTGAAAGAGCGCATTCGCAAAGACCTCTCAGAGAATCTTGAGCAGCAGGCTACCGCCAAGCTCCAGCAGGATGCCGTCGATAAGCTCGTCGAAGGCGCCACGCTCGAATACCCCCGCGTCCTCGTGGAGCGCGAAATCGACCACCTGGTGCGCGATAGCGTCGGCAACGACCAGCAGCAGTACACCGCCTATCTGCAGCGGATCGGCCGCTCGGAAGCAGACTACCGGGAGACCCTCCGCGACGTTGCCGAGGTCCGCGTTAAGCGATCTTTGAGCCTTAACAAGCTCGCAGAGACTGAAGGGATCGATGTTTCAGCCGATGAGATAG
>JBDSEP010000076.1:0-6334 GCA_039919985.1 Tepidiformaceae bacterium
CTGGCAGACGACGTGCAGTTTCTCGTTCGCGTTGTTGTAGTAGGCCTGGCTGAAGTAGCTGTCGTTCATCTTCGTCGTACCCTGCACGATATGCCCGTTGCTCAGCCAGATCTGGGCCAGTCCGAGCCAGCCGTTCTGCCCGTACGTGCCATTACAGACCTCGACCCGGCCACTCACCGCGCCGCAGCGCTTCTTTCCCGCACCGGCGACAAGGACCGTGCGGAGGGGATTGGCCCCGTTGGTGCTGTTCCAATCGCCCGCCGCCGATTTGAGATAACCCGTCCACTCGAAGGTTGTCATATTGTTTCCGAGTCGCAAAGTGAAGGGGTTCTCCGTCCGCGCCCAGTGATAGGTGCCCCACGAGTGGCTTGCGTAGCCCGTCGCCACGCCGGACAGAAGTAGCCCTATGACCATCACGGCCAACATGCTGGCCCGAATCGATAACGTCCTCATGGGACACCCTCCATCAACGGCGCGTTACGGCGTTACGCCGACGCGTTGCGAGTATATATCAATCGTCAAGCTTTACCGTTTCTAACCGTAACGTGGCGGTGTCGAGGGCCCCGTCTTGCACGAGGGTGGGCGAACTAGCGTACCTATGCCGTTCTCCCGGTGCGGTTTTTTCTGCAACTCCTCCCACTCTTTCTCCGCGTTGCGCGCCTCGATGAAGGTCGTACGCCGCTTGGTTGTCGAACTCGAGGGTAATGACCATCTGCCCGGTCGTGGGCCCGCCCACCATCCGCCGAACACTATTTGGTCATAGTGTCGGGTGCTCGGAACCCTTGAATCTTCGGCCACAGCTTTACGGCAGACGACCACGCTCTATGCTAAACGCCCGCCACCGGCGGAGCGGTCCTGAGCCGTCAGGCGGCAGAACCACCTGGAGGATGACTGATGACGACCGCTCCCACTCCCGACGCTGGGTTTGAGCTTCCGACCGCTAGCGACCGGCAGTTCACCTGGATGTACGATCCGATGCACTTCCCCCAGCCGTTGCCTCCATTAAGCCAAGACATCATGCGATCCATTATGACGAACGCCTTCCAGATCGAGACGGCGTTCGCGCATGGCTACCCCTTCATGAAGGACTTTGGACCCCCGCAGCCGACGGAAGAGGTATTGGAAAAGGGCGTCTTGCGCATCTGGGAGGACGAGTTCGTGCCCCGCATCGCAGCCTTTTGCGAGCGGGTGCGCTCTGGAGATTACGGATCGCTTTCGGCCCCGGAGCTCGCGAGCCAGCTGCCGGAGTTGTTCCGGGAAGCGGGCGAGGCCTACCGCTGCACGATGGTCGTGGTGTTACCCTTCATGGGACCGACCCTGGCCCTGATCGAGTTCAGCGAGCAGGCGCTCGGCCCCGGTGGCCCATTGTTGGTTTCGGCAATGCTCCAAGGCTACGCCAACGAGACGTCGTCCGCGGGCTCGGGCCTCAGCGAGTTGACGGAGTTCGCGCGGACGCTGCCCGAAGTCGCCCGCGCGCTCCAAGAAGGCCGGTTCGATTCATTGAAGACCGTGACCGGCGGTCCGCAGTTCCTCGAACGCTTCGAGACCTTCCTCGGCGACTACGGCTGGCGAGTGGACGACTGGGCCCTGATGCACCACCCGACCTGGGCCGAGAACGCGGCGGCGCCGCTGAAGCTTATCGCTGCCTTCCTCAAAGCCGGGGAGCGTCTGCCGGGTGCGGCGATTGGGCGTTCGGCCGAGCTTCGCGAAACCGCCGAGCAGGACGTCCGTTCGCGGCTGAGCGGCGACGTACTCGAGCAACTCGTCCAGATGGTCTCGGTTGCCAGCCCACACGTCGGTATCAGCGAAGGGCGAGCCCACTGGCAGTTGACCATCGGCGGCAGCCTTCGTGTCCCCGTCGTCGCCCTCGGCCGTAAGCTCCACGCGGCGGGTGCGCTCGCGAACCCTAACGACGCGTTTTTCCTCGATCTGGTCGAGCTGAAGCAGGCCGCCGTCCAGCCATCCCCGGCAACGCTTGCGGTCGTCGAAGAGCGCAAGCGTGAGCTCCAACGCGCCAAGACGCTCACCCCCCCACCCGTCCTCGGCCAGCCGCCAGCGATGGACGAGGCTCCACCAGAAGTCCAGTCCGTGTTCAAGCGGTTCTTCGGCCTGGGGGTGGAGCCTTCCGCGGACGCGGCGCTAATCACTGGAAACCCGGCAAGCAAAGGCGTGGTCCGCGGCCGCGCCCGAGTTATCAAGGATCTCGCCGATGCCGACCGCTTGGAGCCGGGCGACATCCTCGTCTGCACGATGACGGCGCCGCCTTGGACTCCGCTCTTCGCGATCGCGGGGGGCGTCGTCACGGATACAGGCGGCGTCCTCTCCCATTCCGCCATCTGCGCCCGCGAATACGCCATCCCCTGCGTCGTCGGGACGATGATCGGCACGTCCACGATTCCGGACGGCACGATGATTACCGTGGACGGCGAGCGCGGCACCGTGCGCTTCGGAGCCTAGTACCATACGCATGTGGGCGTTGCCGGGGAGCAGCTGCAGAACGCGCAGAATGCCGGTCCAACGGCTTGCGATGTAGCGGGCGGCAGATCGTCGGCAGTGATTAAGGGATGCCCAGTACGTGACGGTGAAGAGGGCGACCACCTTGGTAGAGATGTCGACGGGCATCCCTCGAGTCTAGCTCAGCCCGCGCTAGGACTCAGCGCCGACCATCGGCGCTCAGGATTGGGTTGCGTATGACAGTGATCCGTCGACCCACGCCTATCGCCGTCACCACCGTACGGACGATTCCGCCCTGCTGATTCGCCAGCATCACTGCGTGCAGATCCACGCCCACCATGAACTTGCGCTCGCCGGTCTTGGCGAAATACGCCCGATTGGCAGCGCCTGTGGATAAGTTGTCTGCCATCGAGAGGGGAACCCATCTCGAACCCAGGCCGGAAAGGACGAGGAGTTCGCGCGGCGGACTGCGATGCCATTGATCTCCGGTCGCGGATACGTTTTACGCCCTCATCAGCACATTTCGGCACCATTCTCTGGGATGAGATATTGGTTGGCGGCGGGGATCTTCCTCTGTGCCTTTTTGGCCTTCGTGGTGGGGATCGGCTGGGGCGTATTCGGGATCAATCCGATGCTGCTGGCGGCGCTTGCCATCGCAACCTACGTTCTGGCCGTTGCGATGGACGTCCTTCCTCCGGGCCGTCCCGATTCGATGCGCAACGAATCTGCCGACGAACTCGCTCCGTCATCGCCGCCGCTTCGCGAACAACCCCATGCGGCACCGCTCTGGCATCGGGAGTCGTACGAGGAAGACGAAGAGGAATCTCCAGGCGCTGTAGCGCCCGGATTCGGCCGGAGCGACCGCGTAAGTACTCTGTTCACGCTTTTTGGCGGCTCCCTGGTAGCTTTTGGCGTGGCACTTTTGGTCGTTGGGCTCACCACGCGCGGCAACGAGAATCCGTCGTCTCCTCTCGACCGACCCGGCACTGCCGCCGCGACGGCGCCGAACACCGCATCCGCGACCGCCACACCTACCCCCGCCCCCAGCACGCGCGCCATCGCTACCGCCGTCACGCCCACCGTAATTTCCGCCCCTCCCACGGCAACGCCCGCTCCACCAACCCCCGTCCCCGCCCCGGCCCCTGACACTCATTCCGCCGCTGTAGAACAGCAGTCCGCTACACCATTGACCGGTCGCTGGCTTCTCACGGACACCGTGACAGCGGGTCCGGGGGCCGGCGAAATCTACCGGTTCTCGGTGTCGGTGCTGGAAGCCGGAGGTCAGGTCACCGGCGGGGGCGACGGACTCACCATTTCCGGTCGGAGATTCGGTACGCAGGTCTCCGTTTCGTTTGTCCGCCCGGGCGGCAGCGGCGAATTTAACTGGTCAGTTGGCCCGGATGGGCGGCTCATCGGTACCTTTTCCGATGCCGGTGCCGGTAACGGCGGCTCGAGCATCGGGATGCGGATCAGCTGAGTTTGCCTATGGACCGATTCGCAACCTGATGGTCCTATCGCCCCCCTCCTCGGATGTACAGAACCGGAATCGTTGGCGTCGCCCGGGAGCGGGCGCGCTGCTCGCCCCGGAGTGGCGCCGCGACCGGAATGAGTATCGCCTGGCAGACTGGTGGTTTCGCGAGTGACGAACTCGGCGAATAAGGGCAGGCTCGTAATCGTTAGGCCCAGCCAGAGAGTCACTCCCGGACAACCGGGCATCCTCAAATCGGAGACGCTGGCCAACCGGCACGATGACCAGATCGCGGGGATTTCGGGCTCCCCACACCAAGTCCGCCAGGATGCGCGACCCGCCTGCCTCTCACCGCCTGGTGGCAGATCGATGGTCCCGCTCCCCGCTGGGAAGTTCATAGCGCGCGGCAACTAATCGAGAGCACCCAGCGTAGCCGACGGCCCACCGTTGGATTGAAACGCTCGTTCACGCCGGTCAATGCGATGGTCGGCCCAGGCCGGGATGAGACGGCGGGCGCCGGTGGATAAACCCCGCCGCCACAAATCCCACGGCGGCCGTGCAGGCGATGGCAAGCGCCAGTACGCGGAACGTTCCAACCCCCGCGTGGACCGCCGAGCTGTTGCTCAAGACACCGGCGAGAATACCGGCGCCGACGATGCTTCCGATGTAGCGCATCATCGAACTTGTGCCCGCCGCGGCGCCGGCCAGTCGCGGCGGCGCGGATTCTACAGCCGCCGTGGTTGCGGCGCCCGTTCCCAATCCCAGGCCGACGCCCAGCAAGGCTAGGCAGCCGGCCAGGTAAATCCCGGAAACATCGCTCTGCAAGCCCGCCAATAGCGCCAGCGCGCCGGCGGTCATCATCAGCCCGCCCAGCTGAGATGGCAGCCGCCGTCCGCGCGAGTCCGCGACCCTGCCGCCCAGGGGAGAAGTAATGGCGAACAGCACAGACATGGCGGCCAGCAACAACCCCGCGGTGAGCGAGCCCTTGCCCTGCACATCGCGGATGAAGAAGGGAATCATCAAGACGGTCGTGTACATCGCGAAATTGGTAAGCAAGACGTAGGCCGTGGCGCCGGAAAACGACCGCGACCGAAAGAGCCGCCAATCCGCCGCAGGTGAGGATGAGGCTCGTTGGCGCCACGCGAACGCCGCAGCCACCACAACCGCCGCGATCCATCGAGCCGTCACCATCGCACCGCCTTCGCCGTCTCGAATCGCGCTGAGTTGGAGAGTCACCACCACAAGCAAGCTAACGAAAAGCGCCATTCCCAGCCAGTCGATCGGCGTGCGGATTGAACGCGATTCCTCGCCGATGTGCAGCCGCCTCAACAGTAGCAGTGCAAGCAACACGATGGGGATGCTGAGTGGGAACATCCATCGCCACGACCCGACCTCCAACACGGCCGCGCCCAGCAGCGGGCCGACCGCGGCGGCAACCGAAATCCCCGACCCGTTTATCCCGTTCAGCCGCCCAAGCTGGTTCCTCGGCGCCTCCGTGCGCAGCATGGCCGTGCCGTTCGGTATCAGGATCGCGCCTGATACGGCCTGCGCAATGCGCAGCACCACCAGCGCCAGGAAGGTTGGCGCCAGCGCGGCAGCCACCGAGAAGACGAGGAAGGCGATGAGCCCGGCTCGATAGACTCGCTCGCGGCCAACCTGGTCACCCAGCCGCCCGCCAATCGGCTGCGCCACGGCCATGGCGATTAGATAGCCCGAGACCAGCCAGGCGACCGCCGCATGGCTCAGCGAGAACTCCGCGCGGATGTCCGGCAGCGCGATCGCTACCATCGTTGAATTGAGCGGCGCAAGCACCGAACCGAGCGACGAGAGCGCGAGCAGCAAGGGGACGCTTGGCGGCGCTGGCAGCCCGGAATGCGTGCTGTTCTGCGAGGCGCCAGAGGTGAGGCCAGTGGCCGTCAACGAAGCGTGGTGATTGGCCGGCATTGGAGGAGATAAAGTTCGCCGCCCGCGATCGCGCACTCAATGTCAACCTCGTGGCCGAGCAACCGTTCGAGCCGCAGCGCGAGGGCCGCCATCCCTTGGACCTGTCCGTCGTCCAGGCTGGGCTTGAGCTGGAGCTCGGCTGGAACTTCGATTTCGGCGGTGCCTGCGGCGGTCATCACCGTCATCCGTTCCTTGCGCGAAATATCTCGCCAGGCCAGTTCAAGGTTGTCCTTGTTGATGACGAAGGTATCTGGCGTGACACTGCCGCCGACGATGCTTTCGCCAAGTCCCCAGCTCGCGTTGATCATCACCTCGTCGCGACTGCCGGTTACCGGGTTGGCGCTAAAGACGACAGCCGAAACATCAGAGGGGACCAGCGACTGCACGAGCACGGCGATCCGCACGTCGTCCAGTGGCAGCCCTTGCCGCGAGCGGTAGGCGAGCGCCTGGGGTGAGCCCGCGGACCGC
>JBDSEP010000104.1:0-4055 GCA_039919985.1 Tepidiformaceae bacterium
GCAAGATGAGCGAGAGCCTGCGCGGTACGCCCTATGACCTGGGGCTGGATGAAGTGGTGCGCCGGGCGAAAGAGGCGTGGGAACGCGGTGCCACCGAGGTCTGCATGCAGGGCGGCATACACCCCGATTACACAGGCGCGAAATACCTCGAGATCCTGCGGGCGGTGAAGAGCGCCTTGCCGCGAATGCACGTCCACGCTTTCTCGCCGCTCGAAGTGGCGCAGGGTGCGGAGACTCTCGGCATCTCGGTGCCGGAGTTCCTTTTCAAGCTAAAGGAAGCGGGCCTCGGGACGCTGCCCGGGACGGCGGCGGAAGTGCTCGACGACGAAGTTCGCGTGACCCTCTGCCCGGATAAGCTCACGACAGCTGAGTGGCTGAGCGTTGTGGAAGACGCTCATCGGGCCGGGTTCCGCACCACGTCGACAGTTATGTACGGTCATATCGATGGCCCGATCAACTGGGCTCGCCATCTGCTTCGCCTCCGCGAACTACAGATGCGCACCGGCGGGATTACGGAGTTCGTGCCGCTCCCCTTCGTGCATATGGAAGCGCCCATCTATCTGAAAGGCAAAGCGCGTCGCGGCCCAACCTTCCGCGAGGCGATCTTGATGCACGCCGTGGCCCGCCTTGCCCTCCATCCCTACATCACGAACATTCAGGTCTCCTGGGTGAAGATGGGCGTCGAAGGCGTGAAGGCTTGCCTTGATGCGGGCGTGAACGACATGGGCGGCACGTTGATGAACGAGAGCATATCGAAGGCGGCGGGAGCGGCCTTCGGCCAGGAGCTCCCGCCGGAGGAGATGGAACGTGTCATCCGCGTGATGGGCCGCACGCCAGTGCAGCGAACCACGCTCTACGGCCTCTCCCCGGAAGACCGCCAGATCGCCTCCTTCGGGGCCGATGAACTGCTGCCGATTGTCCTCACGCCAGCGAAAAAGTACGAACGCAAGCGCGAGCCGGCGGCTTCCATCTGAACTTAGAGCAGGCGGTGCTGCTTCCCATCGCCGCTCCCGGGGCGCGGCAGATGCAGGTCGAAAGCGACGCCAGCCACTCGCACCAGCGCGGCCACAGCCACACCGAGCAAAGCGGCGCCGCCGGTCGAGACCGGGTCGAAGGCCCAGACGGCGAGGCCGCCGAGACCTGCCGCCGTGGCGTTGACCTCCGAGCGGAGGACCACGGGCACGCGATCGGCCAGGAGATCGCGAATCAACCCGCCCCCTGTCGCCGTGAGGATGGCGAGCATGATCACGGCGGGAACGGCAAGATCGGCCTCAATCGCGACTAACGCCCCGGCAGCGGAGAATGCGCCCAATCCCGCCGATTCCGCAACCCCAAGGAGAAGCGTCGGCAGCGTTCGGTTTAGCGTCACCAGCAGGATGGCGAATGCGGAGCCTCCGATCGGCCAGAGGATGTAGTCCCAGCGCTCGATGATCAGCGGCAGCCTCCCAATGATCACATCCCGCATGAGGCCGCCGCCTGTAGCCGCGACAACACCCATCACGAGCAGTCCGAAGATGTCCAGCTTCCGTCGCACGCCGACCTCTACGCCGCCCAGGGCGAAGGCCACGAGACCCATTCTATCGAGCAGACCGATCAGTTCTGCGGCGGTGAAGTCCACGGGGGAAGGCTAGCAGTTGGCTTGGAGTGGACACAATTGGTCTGCCACCGTCGCTAGGCCGCGAGAAGAGATCCGTGTTTTCAGCCTGCCCGTGGAGACTAGCTGCCGTTCCGCGCCTGGCTACGTATTCTTCGGCGCGTTCAACCAGCTCATCATGGCCCGCATTTCGCCGCCAACGCGTTCCACGGGATGCTCGGATTCGAGCCTGCGAGTGGCGAGGAAGCCTGCGCGCCCCGACATGTTTTCGAGGATAAACTCTTTGGCGAACTGTCCCGACTGAATCTCTTTCAAGATTTTCTTCATCTCCGCCTTCGTCTCATCGGTGATGATGCGCGGGCCGCGGGTGTAGTCGCCATACTCGGCGGTGTCGCTGATCGAGTAGCGCATATTGGCAAGGCCGCCTTCGTAGATCAGGTCCACGATGAGCTTCAGTTCGTGCATCGTCTCGAAGAAGGCGCTCTCTTCCTGGTAGCCGGCCTCGACCAGCGTCTCGAAGGCCGCCTTAATCAGCGACGAGAGTCCGCCGCAGAGGATCACCTGTTCGCCGAAGAGGTCCGTCTCGCACTCTTCGCGGAAGGTCGTCTCAAGCACCCCTGCGCGGGTGCCGCCGATCCCCTTGGCGTAAGCCAGCGCTACTTGGTGAGCGACCTCCGAGGCATCCTGGTGGACCGCGATGAGGCACGGGACGCCACCGCCTTCGGTGAAAACACGCCGCACGAGGTGGCCGGGGCCCTTCGGCGCGATCATCGTTACGTCAACAAATGGCGGCGGGTCGATCTGCTGAAAGTTGATGTTGAAGCCGTGGGCGAACATCAGCATCTTGCCTTCCGAGAGGTAGGGCTCGATGCCCTGCTGATAGACGGCTTTCTGTACGTGGTCCGGGGCGAGGATCATGATGATGTCCGCCTCCTTCGCAGCCTGCTCCACGGTTGCCACCCGCAATCCCTGCTTCTCCGCCTGCTCCCACGATTTCGAACCGGGATAGAGCCCGATCATCACGTCGCATCCGCTGTCCTTCAGGTTCAGGGCGTGAGCGTGGCCCTGGGAACCGAAGCCGATGACGGCGATCTTGCGGCCAGTAAGGAGCGAGAGGTCCGCATCCTTGTCGTAAAACATCGTTGCCATGGCGGAGTCCAACTTTCTGTGCTAGTTCGTGACGAGGTGCGGAGGGACGATCGAAGGCCGATTCGTCGCGTGAGTCGAATCAGATGGGGAGGATGACCTGCTTGATGTAGCGTTCGCGTGTTTCCTGGGTGACGCCGATTTCGCGCAACATCCAGTACGTCTCGATGACCCCGATTTTGCCGTCCACTACGCGCACCCAATCTGCACCGCGGGGGCGGTTCGGGTCGATTGCGGCCTCGACGAATACGTCCCTGGCGCCGACTACCGAGCGGGTGACCCGCCACGAACCGAACGCCGGACTGGGCATGGCGGACATCAGCGCGAAGATGTTCTCGGCGCCGATCGCAGTGCCGTAAATCGAATCGATGAGGGCCGCTTTCTCCGCGAGGGCCGCTTTCGCTGCTTCTGAGTCGCCCGCGAAGAGGTCGCGGTAGAAGCCGTCGACGAGCGACTGTGAAGCGCTGGCGCTGCCGCCACGCGATTCGAGGGCGTTGGTTAGCGCAGCGGTGGCCGGCTTGTCGAGTTCCAGGTCAGGGAGCATGGCATAGAGGTGGCGCGAGACGATTGGCCCGCCTTCACCGGCGAACTCAAAGACCTCTACCACGCGCTGGGTGAATGCTCGCCAATCGTAGCCCTTCGCCACCAGCGTAGCGCGCACGGCAACCACGTCGCCCGATTCGATGTACTCGAGTTCGGTGTAGGAGCAGTCGGCGTAGTCCTTCAGGAAATCGCGGTGCCAATCGGCGATGGAGACGGAGTCACGGAGCGTGGGCCCGCGAAATGAGTGGAAGAGCGCATCAGGCGCGTGGCGAGCTTCGATCTCCGCAAAACGGTCGAAGTGGATAGCGGTGAGAAGCGCGTTGGCTGCGTCGATATTGCTCATGCGCGGGAAGCGGCACCTGTTGGGGAATGTCGGCGGATTGTACCGCCTGTCACGAATGCGGGGTAGCGCAGGTGACATCCTCCGGTCGCTCACGCGCACGGGCGCGTAGTGCCGTGGTGTGCGCTGGCCATGTACGCTACGCCGATACTGCTGGCATTCGCCGTCCGAACCCAAGGAGCGCCCTTTGACCGTCGCTGACCCGCCACGAGATCTTCTCACGCAATCCGAAGCTGAGGTGCGCGCCGCCCTCGTTTCGAACGCGGCCTATACGCTCGCGATCGACCTCACACGCGGGGCCGAGACGTATCGCGGCGACGTGACCATCGCCTTCGACCTCACGACTGCTACGGACACCTTCCTGGACTTTCGCGCCAAGACGATCGACAGGCTGGAGATCAACGGGAAGGTGGTCGAGCCTTCGCGGACCGC
>JBDSEP010000142.1:0-2511 GCA_039919985.1 Tepidiformaceae bacterium
TGCTGGCCGAACCAACCGGCCCGGTGATCTGCGATTTTGGGCAAGAGGCACCTTCTATCTCCACAGAGGAAGACGCGGGACCGTGGGTCTGCGCGTTGCCGGCCCCGCCGATGGCGGAGGCGCGAAACGAGGCGGAGGCGCTCGAAATGCGGCTCCTCGCAGAAATCGCGCAGCTTCGGCCTTGGTACGAAGAATCGGTCAGAACGAGGGGACGGACGGCACTCGGTGTGAGCGGGCGAGATGCCGACGCGGTGGGGGAGATGGCGGCGACTCTGGCGGCCATTGCATCCGGGCAGACCGAGCCGGCCCTCGCGGTTGCTTCGCTCGGACCGCCGATGAGCCTGCGCTTCATCGCAGACGATCTTAAGGCGTTCTACTTCGAGGCTGCTGCTGCGCAGCCTGCGAGCCGGCCGCCGAATACCGCCGATCTCAATCGCTGGCTGTTCGGTCAGACCGCACTGGGGGAAGTGCTCTATGCCGCGCGGGACGTGCTTCTAGGTTCGTCCGACGCAGATGCGAAACTGCCGGGCCGCTTCCTCGTGCCGAATCTGTACGCAACGAGGCCCACTCCGGCCTAGAAACTCCTCAGGTTGGGACCGCACGGGGTCACGAAGCCTGTGAACGCGAACAAGCGCTGGTGCGGGTGACTCGTGCGACCTCGGCGAGGTCCGCCTCCTTCCCATGTGGCAGGGCGCATCCTGCCTCCCGGCCGCGCCGGACCGATGCACGACATTGGCCGGTTGGGCGTCTCGAACAGTGTCTGGGATAAGCGCGGCCCGTTGAATCATGCGGAGCAATCCGCTGCCGTGAGAGCATTCCACTGGATGCCGGGCTTTCCTGCGGAGCCCGGCCCGGTCGTTATCATCTGCATGATCGCGGCGTCCGGCAGCAGAGCATATGCTTCTCTCGCGATGCTGCTGATGGTCGGCGAAAATGACTGGCATTCTTTCGCTGCTGGCACCGGCGATAGTTGCGGTGGCGATCGCCAGCCTCGTGGTCGGCGACGAAACGATCTATGAAAGCCAGGTCGATACGAGCGCGGATTCGCCCGCACACCGTCACCGGTTCGCGGTTCCCTGCTCTCGGCCCTGCCCGCGGGGCGGGCCGCTACGCCGATCGCGCGCTGGGTGCGGGCGCGCCCGTCTCGATTGTGCTTGCGAGCGCGAGGCTGCGACCCGCTGTCGTCATCGATGCGAATGACCGCCCCGTCGGAGAGCTCCCACGCGGGAGCGTCGAACGGGCAGCGGCCACCGACCCGTCGACCGACGCGGTATCGATTGCGGTACCCTTCCCGGCGGTCGTTGGTACGGAAGTGGCGCTAGATGAGGCGCTGGACCTGCTTGCGAGCCCCACGCTGTGTTCGAAACAATTCGCGCTGCCTCGCTCATGGTAGCCACCATGGAGGAACGCGCGCTGCGGCCCCTTCGATTGACGCACGCGGGCTATGAGTGCTCTGCGAACTCTGGATCAAAGGGCCCCTGAAGTTGCGGAATCTGGCCGCATTCATGATGGTCAGCCGGCCGCCGATCGTCGGGACGGTCGATACGCTGGAGGCCAACGCGCTGGTGTCCCGCGCCCGCTCCTCCGCCGACCGACGGTTGGTGATGGTCGCACTCACCGACGCGGGGCTGTCGCTCATCGAGCGCGCCGATGCTTCCTGGCACGAGTGCCAGGCCCAAGTAGTCAGCGGCCTGACTTCGGCCGACAAAGTTCGTCTCGCGGAACTCAGCTGGATGCTGACGACAGCGACGCTGGCTCTGAAGGAATTGGCAACGATTCGCCTGTAACTCAGGCGATAAACAGCCCTTCCGCCCTAGTCGCGCGATAGTCCCGCCGCCCAAATCTGGAACGGAAGGACGATCACCCGGCCGCGTGGCAGCGGTGTAGGACTGGGCGTGCGACTCGGGACTGGAGTCAAGGTTATGTTCTTGGGCGGAGGATTGAGCGGGTCCAGAACGAGCGCCGGAACAGCGACAAACACAACCGCCACGCGACGCTGGAGCTTCTGAGCAACGGCGGCCTGTACCGCCTCCACTTCCCCCAGTGATGGCTGGCCAACCGTCCGCACGGTTAAACGAAGCTGCAACGAGCCTCCCGCGGACGTCTGGTCAAGCGACAACAACTGAGATCCAGAGCGTTGAACACGCAGGGCTTCCACCACCGCCCCCCGTACCGCCTCGCTCTGGCGCGATTCGTTGATCGCGCGGAAGGTCAGCCCAACGAGTGTTGCGGCGACGGTGACCAGCAGTATCAAGGCCAGTGAGGTGGGCAGGGCGCCTGCGCGCCAGCTCGCCGGCCTAAAGCCCAGGGCCGCGAAAACCACAATTCCCGCAAACACGATGGCGGAAAGATTTGTGACGAAGAGAAGCACTGCTCCTCCCCATACGCCTCGATCGTTCAAGGCGATGCCGATGCCAATTGTGCAAAGCGGGGGCATCAACGCTGTTGCAATGGCGACACCAGGCAAGGCGTCGGATGTCGGCATCCGCGCTAGTGCGTAAGCGCCAACCG
>JBDSEP010000182.1:0-2693 GCA_039919985.1 Tepidiformaceae bacterium
AGGCGAAGCTGCGATGAGGCAACAACGTCGGTACGCAAGTTGAGGCCGGGAACGCCCTTCAGGAGCGCGTTCACGAGGTCGGTGCGAGGGGCTGCGGGTGCATCGAAGCCGAGCACGAGTTGAAGCAACGCACCGATGTGCGGGGCCGCGCCACCAGGATCCGCTCCGGGGAGCGAACCAGGGGCTGTGCCATCGACGTAGCTGAGGAACTGGCCATCGTTCTTGGGCTTGGAGCCGTTGAACCGGTCCTTATCCTTGAGCGGGATGATCACTTCGTTGATCAGCGGTAGGTCCAAACGCGACATCTGAATCCACGGACCACGGTTGATCGCCGTTTCCTTGTCGCTGTTGCCCTTGTCTCCGAGGTTGCGAAGGACACGGATGCCCTGGCGATATGACGTCGTTCGGGCGCCGATGATCGACTCGTTAGCAGTGGCCACCGTTGGGTTCACGCTGTTCGAGGTAACCAGCGTCTTCGGCAACTGGAGGACGATCGAGTGGACGTTCAAGCCCTTGAGGTAGTCCACACCCGAACCAAGGTTCAGGAGGTCGAATGTGCCGCCAAGGTCAATAAAGAAGGGGTCGTCACGCGGACCAACGAACACCTTGCCGCCGCCGGGGAGCGCATACTCCGCCTGCTTGGCGACCGTCGCGTACGTGGATCCCGGGAAGGATTTGGGGCCAACGTTGTAGGGGGCAACCTGCAGGTTGTCCGCGACAATTGTGCCATTGCGAATCGCCCCGCCCTCGCCAGTCATCTTCGAAACCGAGTAGAACTGCCGCTGGTTGAGGTTCGGATCGGTAAGCGAAGCGACCGGGCCGGTGTTGTAGAGGAACGTGTTCTCGTTGAAGGCGTTCGCCGGATTCAGATCGCTACGGAAGCGGAACTGATAGGTGATGTCCTCAACGCCGTCGCCGTTGTTATCGATGTTGATCTCGTAGAGGACTTCGTCTCCGAGCTTGTAGTAGTTCGGGCCGGCACCGGGCAGTTGACCCGGCACGTAGTTGGCGATGAACGTCACCGTATCTGGTGCGTCCGGGCTGGTGAACGCGTAGAAGTCTGTCGCGTCCGCTGTCGGGTCGGTGGAGATGTACGGGGCCTCGCGGTGGGACGATGCCCCACCGAGCGTGGCGGTCCCGAATGCGCCGGCGGCCAGAGCAAGAGTGGCCAGGCCAGCTAGCCTTGGGAGTTTTCGCATGTGAGCGGTCTTCCTTCATGTTAAGTCGTCAGTTGTTCCGCAGATCGGCGCACCCGCGAGCCAGCAGTTTCGGCCTCGACACCGAAAGCGCAGGGGTCTGACTGCTATAACGTACGCAGACAAGCTTGCAGTTGATCATTCGACCGGACGGTTTAGCTTTCAAAGTCGAACGAGATTCATGCGCACGCCTTGCGACGGCGTTGCAATCGCCCAATCGCCTCGAAATCGCGTCCAGCCCCTCTAGCGGGTGATCGCTGGGAGTGTCATGGTCGTAAAGACGATTAGCCACAGCGCGCCCCGGCCCGCTAGTGTGTTACCACCCAGGATGGCAGACTGCGCTCCGACAGCAGTACGCCGTCGACATAAACGGCAGGTTCACCTTTGCCGCAAGCACAATAGCGAAGTCCAGGGCGCGGCGCCGCCACGGATCCCCCTTCGCCCCGAACGAAAAAGGATTCACATTTGCACAAAACCATCTCGGTCACAGGCAGACGGCTCCTTGCGTCTGCGGCGATCGGTGGGATCGCGCTTTTCGTTGGCGCCGCCGGGCTACTCTCAGGCCAGGGCGACGCCCAGGCGGCCAGCCCCGGCTGTACAGCTGCTCCGTTCCACGCGACGCCTGAAGTGTCGATTGGCACGGCGTTCGTTGACGTCGGCGTCGGCAACAAGGCTACCTTCGTCTGCGTAACTTCCACCGCATTCACCGGCGGAAGCAGCAATGAGGTAACGGCCAACGGGCCGCTCGCCAACGGCTGTTTCGTCGTACAGGGAATCGGTACGTCCGTCGTCGCCGTGTTCTGGGAGCTTCCGAGCATTCGCCCGGACTGCGCCACGATCACGAACATCGACGTTGGTTTCCAGTCAGGAGCTACGGCCACAGCTACGGCACCGGTCGCCACCGCCACCCCGCGGCCGGCCACGACCACAGCGACGGCAGCTCCAGCGACTCCGGTACCCGCTACACCCACGCAGGCCGCTCCCGCCCCACCTCGTACCGGCAGCGGCCCGGGAGATAACGGCGGCTCATCCCTGCCTATCCTCCTCGGCGGCGGCGCACTCGTGCTTGCAGCGCTCGCCTTCGCGGGCTTCCGGCAGCACCAGAGCCGGTAGGTCGTACGCCCTTAATTCCAGGAAGGGCCGTTCCCACCACGGTGAGGCGGCCCTTCTTGCTGCGCCTACCGAAGGTTCCGCTACTCGCCCAACGCCAGCCGAGGCTCCTCTTCGATCGCCCCGGGCTCGTCGTAGCGCACGCTGTTCACCCGCTTGGAGACGGGCCGCGCCACCAGCACGCCCCCTGCGGCGGGCTGCAGCAGCCGCTGGAGCCCGGCACTGTCGCTGTTCCTGGCATCCATCCACTGGTCGGCCGTCTCGGGCAGGAGGATGACCGGCATGCGATCGTGAAACGGCGCAAGTAGCTCGTTCGCTGTTGTGGTGACAATCGTGAAGGTGCGCTGCCACTCCTCCGAATTCGGTCGCCACGATTCGTACAGCCCG
>JBDSEP010000269.1:0-8316 GCA_039919985.1 Tepidiformaceae bacterium
TCGGAGGCCAGCAGATGAAAGGAGCTGTGCGTCTTTCTGGGCTCGCTTCGTGAAAACGACCCGCCAGGGGTCTACCACCCGGGGTCGTCGTCGCAGTCATCCACGGCGGTGCTCATTCCCTCGAGGATCGACTCCCGCATGCCCGGCACCGACAACAGGTGCAGCGTCTCCTGAATCGTCCGCCAATCGTCCGCCGAGACCGGCACAGCATCCGACCGGCGGCCAGATATCTGGACCGGTACGCTGCTCGCTGAAACCTCATCGATCAAGCGGTAGAGGTTGTCACGCGCGGTGGTTGCGGGGATCGATCTCATACCAACAGCGTACGTGATTCCGAACCGATTTCCGCAATCCCGCTGAAGGGAACTAACGCCCCAACGCCGCTCAATCCGATGCAGGTCCGGGCACTGCGAATACCTTCGGTGAAACTCCGCGCGCGACATCACGTCGCCGTTTTCGAGCCTCGCTGCGGCTCCCGTCGCAATGCTCATGCCACCCTTCCGGACCCCATGTCACCCCGGCGTGAAGACTTCGTCGTCGTTCTTCGCGAAGCCCGGGCCCGCGCGAGCGAGCCGGCGACGAGTGGTGCCCAGACGGGCACCACTCGCTCAAGCCCAGCGCAGGGCGGCCCACGGCGGGCCGCTAGCAGCCAATACCTAGCCGCTCGAAGCTTTACACCTCGCGGAACTCGCCCTCCACGCTGCCCTCTTGCGCGTTGCCTTCGCCTCCGTCGGCGGCGGGATCTCCGCCCATGCCGGAAGTGTCGTCGCCACCGGAGTTGGCACCGTAAACCGCCTCGCCAATCTTCTGCATCGACTGGCTGAGAGCGTCAAGCGCACCTTGCATACGCGAGACGTCGTCCGATTCGATAGCCGCCTTCACCTCCGCGACCTTCTCCTCGACCTCCGTCTTCAACTCCGGCGAAATCTTGTCGCCGTTGTCACGCAGCGTCTTCTCCGCCTGGTAGGCCATGCTGTCCGAGGTGTTGCGCAACTCGATCGACTCGCGCTTCTTCTTATCTTCGTCTGCGTGGAGTTCCGCCTCGCGCTGCATCCGTTCGATTTCGTCCTTCGAAAGGCCGCTCGAGGACTGGATCGTGATCTTCTGCTCACGGCCCGTGCCCTTATCCTTCGCCGACACATTGACGATGCCGTTTGCATCCACATCGAACGTCACTTCCACCTGCGGAATGCCGCGCGGCGCCGGCAGGATGCCGTCGAGGATGAATCGGCCGAGGGGCTTGTTGTCCGTGGCCATCGGCCGTTCGCCCTGGAGAATGCTGATCTCCACGCTCGGCTGGTTATCCGCGGCCGTGCTGAACGTCTGGCTTTTGGCGGTCGGGATGGTCGTGTTGCGCTGGATGATCGGAGTCATGACGCCGCCCAGTGTCTCGATGCCTAGCGTCAGCGGCATAACATCGAGCAGCAGCACGTCCTTCACTTCGCCCTTCAGCACGCCGGCCTGGACGGCGGCGCCGATCGCCACCACCTCATCCGGATTCACGCCCTTGTGGGGCTCCTTGCCGAAGAAATCCGCCACGATCTTCTGCACCGATGGCATCCGTGTCTGCCCGCCGACGAGGACCACTTCGTCGATGTCGCCCGGTTTCTTGCCCGCGTCGTCCAACGCCTTCTTCACCGGCTCGAGCGTTCCGCTCAGCAGTTCGCCAACCAGCTGCTCGAGCTTGGAACGCGTCAGGGTGACGTTCAGGTGCTTCGGTCCGCCCGCGTCAGCGGTGATGAAGGGTAGGTTCACTTCCGTCTGCTGGGCGCTCGAAAGCTCGATCTTCGCCTTCTCCGCCTCCGCCTTCAGCCGCTGAAGAGCCTGTCGGTCCTGTCTCAGGTCAATCCCTTCGGCCTTCTTGAACTCGTCGATCAGCCAGTCGATGATCCGCTGATCGAAGTCGTCGCCGCCTAGATGCGTGTCCCCGTTCGTGCTGAGCACCTGGAAGGTGCCTTCGCCGAGTTCGAGGATCGAGATGTCGAACGTGCCGCCGCCGAGGTCGTACACAGCGATCAGTTCGTCGTGCTTCTTGTCCAAACCGTAGGCAAGGGCTGCCGCAGTCGGCTCATTGATGATTCGCAGCACTTCGAGACCGGCGATCTTACCCGCGTCCTTTGTGGCCTGACGCTGAGCGTCGTTGAAGTACGCCGGCACCGTGATCACCGCTTCGTTCACCGTTTCGCCAAGATACGCCTCGGCATCGGCCTTCAACTTCTGCAGGATCATCGCACTCACTTCGGGCGGGCTGTAGCTCTTATCGCCAAGCTTCACCTGCGCGTCGCCGTTGCTCGCCGCGGAGACGCTGTACGGCACGAGCTTCAGGTCGCGCTGCACCTCGGCGTCACTCGCCTTCCGCCCCATGAAGCGCTTGATGCTGAATACCGTGTTGTCCGGGTTCGTCACTGCCTGGCGCTTCGCCACCTGACCGACCAGCCGCTCGCCCGTCTTCGTGATCGCTACGATCGACGGCGTTGTGCGCGCGCCCTCGGCGTTCGTGATGACGACCGGCTCACCGCCCTCCATCACCGCGATGCAGCTGTTCGTAGTCCCAAGGTCGATTCCTATTACCTTCGCCATTGTTGCTGTTTGGTCGTCGACCATCGGCTCTCAGCATCAGCGGAAGCTGTTGCTATCACCCGGCCCCGACCGTCCCCTTTCTTGCGTCTTCCAGGACGTGCTTCTAATTGTTCGAATTGCACCGCACCGCCGTCGACCATGGTCGACAGCAGATAGCGGCCCTAGCTGCCTTCGCCGACGATCACCATCGCCGGCCGGATAACCTTTTCGCCGAGCATGTAGCCCTTTTGGACCACGTGCAGGACCTTGCCTTCGTCGCCGGCCTGCTTGCCAACCGCCTCGTGTCGTTCCGGATCGAACGACTCGCCTGCTGCCGAGAGTTCCTTGACACCCATCGCTTCCAGCAGGAGAGCGAACTTCCGCTGAATGGCGACGACGCCCTGCACCCAGTTCAACCCGGCCAGGTGGGCATCCACCGAGTTCACGGCTCGGTCCAGGTCGTCGTAGACGGGAAGCATGTTGATGACTAGCGCTGCGCTCGCGAACCGTGCCGATTCGCTGCGTTCCTGCTCTATCCGCCGCTTGTAGTTCTGGAAATCGGCCGCGGTGCGCTGCCAACTCCTGTAGTTCGTCTCCGCCTGCTCCTTCGCAGCCGCAAGCTGCTGCTCCGGCGTCAGGTTCGCGGCGTCCTCCACAGGAGCATCGCTGCTCTCAGCCGCCGAAACCTTGCCCGCGTCCTCACCGTTCATCCGCGAGGCCGCCCGCTTATCGACCATTCGGTCATCTTCGTTTCCCTGCATCAATGCCTCCTTTGAGTGGAATCTTGAATCGAGCGCTCGTTATTCGCCCTCGTGCAGACGCCTCATCAGCTCCGTCAGCACGTCGCTCACGTAGCGGACGTTGGCAACCGCGTCGCCGTACGCCATCCGCGTCGGGCCCAGCACACCGAGCATTCCGCTCGCCCCTCCGGGCAGCCCGTAGCGAGCCAGCACGAAGCTCATATCCTGGTACGGCCCGGCGTGGTTTTCATCGCCAATCACGATCGCCACATCGCCCTCACCCATCGCTCCGGAGGGGATGGCGTCGCGCAGTCTCCGCTCGTCCACCGCCTCCAGCGTATCGAGCATGCGGTCGCTATGGCCGAACTCCGGCTGTCGCAGCATCTCGCGTACACCCTCCACCACCGGCGCTTCGACCGCTGCCTGCTCCTCGCGCAACAGCAGATCTCTCACCGCAGCCACCACCACGGCCTCGGATTCGGTGAGCGGCGCCGCGGCCCCCCGTGGTGTGAACTCCGCCACCGTCTTGTTTCCGAACTCCCCGTTCAGCCGATTCGCCAGCCGCGAGAGCGAGTCCTGATGCATCGTCGCCGGGAACTCGAGCGTCCGCTGGTGCGCCCCCGAATCCGTCGTGACAACCACAAGCAAGGCCCGGTTATCCAGCAGTTCCACGAGCTGCAGGTGCTTCAGGCGAACCTCGAGGAGACGCGGCTGCGTGACCAGCGCCACGTTGTGCAGATTGTTCGCCAGCACGCTCGCGGCAAGCTGTACCCATTCTTCCAACTGCCCGGAAGCCTGGTGGAACTGGTGCAGGATGGTGAACTTCTCCTGGGAAGAGAGGTTGCGTTCGGGCATCAGGCTCGAAACGTAGTAGCGATAGCCGCGATGGCTCGGGATGCGCCCCGCCGACGTATGAGGGTGGGTGATGAGCCCCTCGTCCTCCAGCGCCGCCATCTCGTTGCGCACCGTCGCGCTCGAAAGGCCCAGCGCATGGCGCTCCACCAGCGACTGCGAGCCAATGGGCGCAGCACTATCGATGAAGTCATCGACGATGAAAGCGAGGATGCGCCCACGGCGCTCTGACAAAGACATTATCAACCCTAGTATGCCATATTGGCACTCTCCCGCCAAGAGTGCTAACGACTCTAGGAACAGTGTAGCGGATGGGGCCTGAGGCCGGCTAGCGGTTGTGGCTGGCCGTTTAACCTGTTTACCGTGGCGGTATCTTGGAACTGGGGGTCGCCATCGCCGGAACCCGGCCCATAGCAGTCGAGGTTACCGCCCTCGTGCGGCTAATCGAGTTCTCGAGCCTCGAATCAGCCTGGGACGGCGCTGTCGCCATCCCGCGGTGTCCCCATGCGGGACCTCACCCACTGGCCGGCGCTTTAGCAACTCGCGCCTAACCGAGGCGACTTATCCAGCGAATTGCCCGCAACAGGTCCATCGAGAGAGACGGTGCCCGCGCGGATCAGTTGCGCTCGCCTGGGCAATGACTATCCTGGCGGCCGATGGCCTACTTCCTACTTCAAAAGCAACCGGGCGGCCAATCGGCGTGGGACGACGTCTATGGCAACAGCTACAACTTCGCACAGCGCCTCGCGAATGCAAGGAGTCTCTGCGAAAACGACACAGTTTTCTTCTATCGTCCCGAGAATTCCGGGACCACCGAAGACGGCTGCGTCTTCGCAACCGCGGTGGTCGCTGCGGCTACGGTCGGCGACCGCGTCTTCATGGATGCGTGTCTCCGAGACTACGTCGTTATCGGGCGGCCCGTACCTCTTGCCAAGGTCGGCGACGCTCGGCGGAACGCGCAACGCTGTTTCCAAACGGTGACGCGGCAGTTCGTTCACGACGTGCTAGAAGCGAGTGGCGACAACGAGGGCGCACCCCGGTGAGGCCGGGCGAGATCCTCAGTCATACCGAAATGTGCCAGGTCGAGGGTCAAATGCTGCAGCGTGGAATGACCTTCCGCTCTCCTCCCCATCACGGGGTTATTCTGATGTCCCAGCGCCCGAACGCTCCCTATGCCGATATCCTCGACGACGACGGCCACCTCATCTATGAGGGGCATGACGTGCCGCGCGTCGGGGGCGGGCCCGACCCTAAGCAAACTGATCAGTCACGGTTCACAAGCAGGGGTATTCCGACCGAGAACGGCAAGTTCGCGGATTGGACCGACCGATTCAAAGCAGGCGAAGTTCCAGCCGCACGCTTTCGGGTCTATGAAAAAGTTCGAGATGGCATCTGGAACTACCGGGGGACGTTTCTCCTGAGGGAGTACATGGTCCGGCTCTCGGAGGGCCGATACGTGTTCAAGTTCGTTCTGGAATCAACCGAAGACAGCATAGCGGGGCCAATTGATCGAACCAGCGCACCGCTCCACGACGCCCAAACGCGGCAGATTCCGACTTGGGTAAAGCAAGCCGTTTATAAGCGAGACAAGGGGTGTTGCGTTCAGTGCGGAGCCCGTGACCACCTCCACTTCGACCACGACCTCCCTTTTTCGAAAGGGGGCTCGAGCGCGACCCCCCAGAATGTGCGCATCCTCTGTGCGCGCCACAACCTCGCCAAGAGCGACAGGATCGAATAGCGGACGCCTCGAACGACGACGACGGTTAGTTGTAGATAACCGTGCAAGCGCCAGCCCGGCGCAACAGGAAATACCGCCTCGCCTGAGGAGCCCCACCCCGCGCCTCAGCCTCCGAGGCAACGCTTCAGCAGGAACGAGCGCTTTCGAACGGCTACCACTTCCCACCCATCAGAGCCAAGGATTCCCAGGGCAGTCCATTGGCTGACACCGCGGATTGCCTGTTTCCTTGGGCGCACACTGGAACCGGGATGCGAGATGCGGAGCGACAACCGGGATTTACGCTTCTTGCGGCGTCGGGATTGTGTGAGCGCGGCGTATTCCCAGGCAGCAGAGTACGGTTTCGCTCTGGACGTCGCTGGCGCGGCGCGGTCGGTGGTCGGTTCTGATTCCGGCCAACGCGTCGGACGTTCACCTGTGGAGACAAGAGCATCAAGCCCCTGTCCAAGTCCGTATTTGGGACGCGGCATGTGGACGACCTGGAGGCGAGGTTCTGGGCCGCTCTGCGTGACTATCCCGTCAACGGGGTTGGAGTGCAAGGACCGAGCCCGTACGTCTACCCGCTCACGGAGGGTGACGCCAGAACTTCCCCAGCGACGGGCACAAGTCGGGAGTTAACGCGATCCGCGCAACGCCCCTGCAAAAAGAGGTTCCGGGGGCACACTCCCCAGCGCAACTCTCGGCCGCGCGGGCACGCCGCTAGACCACGATGTAACCGGTGACGATCAGGATCAGGATGACGACAACGATGATGACGATAGCGTTGGTAGACATGGGCAATTCCTCTTGACTTTCTTCATCGAGGATAACGCGGCCGGGACGGGCTTGGGGTCTCTCGGGAAGGGCTGGCGAACACTTCCGCGCATCTGCAACACCCGGAGCAGACGAAGCAACGCCGATGAAATGGGAGGCGGAGCCTTACATTCAGTGAACGCGACATAAGGCTCAAGTTTGCGGATTTTCCGCGATGTCCACAGAAGCGTTCGAGGGCTTTTGCGCGAGCCGCCTTCGGCTCGGGCCAAGCCCCCGGCGACAACGCCGGGCGGGCTAATCTCTCGCCGAAGCGGCACCGCTTCCGGGGACCGAACGCCCTCTGCGCCGCCGCGAACGAGTCCCCTCCATAGCCCTCACGCCGGCACGCTTGTGCGACGTGGCCTTCGGTCTATGCAGCCTGGTGCTTGGCCATTCCTGAACGGAGGAGGCTCAAGGCTCGCGCGTGAAGCTGGCAGACCCGGGATTCGGAGACGTCCAAAATCTGGGCTATCTCACGCATAGTCATCCGGTCGCGGTAGTACAGCCCGACGATCAGCCATTCGCGCTCCGGAAGGACTTTCACAGCTCCAGTTAATGCGTCCAGCAGCTCCTTACGTTCCAGGCCGTTGGTGAAGTCCTCCTGGCTCGGATCCGCGGGCAGTTCGGTCGGAGGCCCGCCATTGCTGTTCTCATCACGATCCAGCAGCCCATCGAGCGAGACAGTGACCCAGCTGCAATCGACCAGGGTTTGGTGGTACTTCTCCAGGCTGAGCCCCATCGCCTCTGCCACCTCGGCGTCTGTTGGCGCCCGCCCATTGGTGGAGGTCAACGCAAGGTTCGCGGCTTCCATGCGTTTTGCCTTCTGCCGCACCGAACGCGGGAACCGGTCCAAGGTTCGAAGGGCATCGATAATCGCGCCGCGGATCCTGCTGATAGCGTACGTTTCGAACTTCACGCCCTTGGTTTCGTCGAAACGATCGAACGCCTCAATGAGGCCGATCGTCCCGTAACTCAGAATGTCCTCGTGATCGAGGACAGCGGGCAACCCGATCGCCAGCCGTCCGACGACGTACTTAACGAGGGGCGCGTAAGTCTCGATCCTTTGGGCGCGAATCTCGTCCACGTTTTGTGCACTCACGGTTTTCATATTACGGCGACCACCTCAGCTTTCGAATAGTCATAATCATTTCGTCCATTGCGCATGCCCGAGACAATTCCTCCATGGGGGTCTGCATTCGCACCTTCGCATGAGCAATCAACGTTGGCGCCAACTCGGGTCTAGCGATTGGAGAAGACGTGCGGCAACACTGGCATTCCTACGGCCGAAAGCCGATCCGTCGAGTCCCCGTTAATCGCCATGGGAATCCCTGATCTGAGGGCCTCCGAACCCTCGGGAAGAGGTGCACGTGCGTAGCTATTTGGAGGATAGAAGGATTGGCTGTCGTCGAGTGTGGCGACCAAGGATCTGACGGGTGACAGTGGGGTGGAAAGCGCGCGCGGAAGCGACGACGAGGCGGCGGAAGCTGCTCGTCCAGCGCGGATCGGGCTCCTCCGGCGGACACTGGTGTTGGCAATGAAGTGGGAATGGCGGCGGAGCCTCATATGCGATTCGCGGATGGGTGCGCAAGCCAGAGTTGCACGTCCGTTTGCCACCGCGCCCTAGGCCACGCGCTCGCT
>JBDSEP010000224.1:0-5009 GCA_039919985.1 Tepidiformaceae bacterium
AAGAAGGGCAGAGCGCGGTGGACGACCTCTACCTCGGCGCGCCCTCCGAGGACGCGCTCGACCGGGCGATCCGCGGTTTCCACAGCGACGTCACAGCGCAGCCATTCAGCGAACTGCTTGGAGACCCGGCCCTCCAGGTCGGCCGCTCCCTCGCCGCGGTTGCCAGCGCTCGGTCCTCTTCGGCCGCCACTGCCGCCGTCGCCGAAGGCGCCAGGCTCCTCCTTCGGGGCGAAACCGCGTTCCTCTTCGAGGCAACGGCAGGCGGCTTCGTTCAGCTCCCACAGACCGACGCCGCCTTTCCACTCTCGACCGATGAGACGGCCGCGGGCTGGTGGTGCCTCGAACGCTCCTCCGCGGTCGTTCTCCGCGTAGAACGCGCGCCGACGGAGCGCACGTTCGGTGGCGACGACTCATGGCTGGCGCTCGCAGCGTGCGGCCCTACAGCACTCGTTGCCCTTTGCAGACCGGGCGTGCTCCCCGTGTATGCCGGCGAACTCGAGCGGCTGGTCATGTACGGGCGCGCGGCGGCGGCGATCCTCGCGCTCCGCTCTGAAGTGCCCGCTGCGGTGGCTGCGCAGGCATTTCCCGCGGGCGCGCTGCCGAATGGCGCACTCGCGCTCCGCGCTCAGGAGCCGCCAGCCGCAGCCTGACCTACTGCTCTGGGATGCGCATCATCGAAAGGTGCGCGGTCTGCGATTGCGAGGTGCGCCCCTGGAAAACCCCGCGAATGGGTCGCACGTCGTCGTAATCGCGCCCGCGCCCTACGGCAACGTAGCGCCCATCAGCGAGTTCGCCGGCGGTCGCATCGAGCCCGATCCACCCCTCGCCGGGGCGGTACACCTCCACCCAGGCGTGCATGGCGTCAGCCTCAATCTGCTCCGCATCCTCTCTGCTGGTGAACATGTAGCCGCTCACGTACCGCGCGCACCATCCGTCGCGGCGCAGCCACGCCAGGAAGACGTGTGCGAAATCCTGGCAAACCCCCTCGCCACGTTCGATCACATCTTCGAGCTCGGTCTCAGCATCCGTGACGCCGACGCGAAAGCGCAGCCGCTCAGGCAGCCAGCACATCGCCGCCTCCAACGCCTCCCAGCGCGTCCCGTCACTCTTCTGTTGCCAACCGAGGGCTGCCACAGCCCCAATCCGAACTCGCGCCGAATCCCTGGCGTAAACATGTGCCTCGTACGGGCTAAGCACGAGGTCGCGCTGGTCTGGATGGGTCTCCACCTGCGCCGCCAGCTCGAAGGTGGCGTCCTGGTGTGTGCCCCTCGTTTCGATGACGTCAACCGCAGTCCCCCAGCCATCGCTGTAGGTCGTCGCCACGCTTCCGGGGCTGACAATCAGCCGCGACCCGTTCACGCTCAGCCCCGCTCCGGGAGTGGGCCGAAGCCTTAGCGCCGTCACTCCTCCACGTACCGCCGGCACGTAGACGTATTGCGTCCGGTAGACCAGATCAAGCCGCACCGGCCACCGACCCAAAAAACGCCTCGCCCAGCTGCTTGGAGAGTCGGCCCAGCGTCGATTGCGCGTCAGCCAGGTACTCGTGGAGCCCCTGGCTCAGCAGCGTCTCGGCGGATTCGTAGTGCAGCTTGTTGCGGAGTCCCGTCACCAGCCCCATCGAGGGGTTGCGAAGCCGAGCCTCCGCGCCCTCGGTGGCCGTCTCCAACGCCTGCTCCAGTGCCGTCACCGAGGCTCGAAGCGATCGCGGGAAGTCCTCCTCCAGCACGAGGAACTCCACCACCTTAGGCCCATCCACGCCCTCCGTGCGCGTCCGCCGGAACGCTTCGTATCCCGAGACGCCGCGCAACACGGCGGCCCACTGGAAACGGTCGATCGGCCCACCGATCTCCTCCAGCGACGTCATCAGCAGGTGATACTTCGAATCGACGATCCGGGTGGCCATGTCTGCCCGCTCCAAATAGACTCCGCTCCGCAGCCAGTACCAGCCCTCGTCGTGTAGCGAGGTCGATTCTGCAGTGCCATGAAACGCCTGGCACCCACGACGGATGCTGTCGCAGAAATCATAGATGCCGTCGGCCATGATGAGGTGGAGGTTTCGCTGCGAGGTGGCGTGGAAGAGGCGGTTGATCGCAACGAACGTCTCGCTCGAGAGGTAGTCGCGCACGCCCCGCGCGTTATCTCGCGCCGCCGCCAGCGACGATACGATCGACGAGCCGTTCTCCGTGCTCACGGTCAGGAATTCCACCACGCCTTCTTCGCTAAATTCGCCGTTCAGGGAAGAGTAAAGGTTGGTCAGGCCCAGCGTAGTGGTCAGCGCTTCCCAGGTGTTGACCGCGCCCGTCCCCTCCAGGTGCTGCGGCTCCAACCGTCCATGGTAGGCAACGTCCAGGAGGCGAGCGGTGTTCTCCGCTCGCTCCACATGCCGACCCAGCCAGAAGAGCGACTCCGCGACTCGGCTAAGAAGTGCCATTCAGCACCCATGTGTCTTTGCTCCCGCCCCCCTGCGACGAGTTCACGATGAACGAACCCTCCTCCAGGGCTACTCGCGTGAGTCCGCCAGGAAGCACCCAGGGTTCGCGCCCATCGAAGACCACGAACGGCCGCAGGTCCACGCGCCGGGGGACAATCCGGCCGTCGACTACCGTTGGGCACGTCGAAAGCCTGATCAGCGGCTGAGCCACGAACCCTGCGGGGTTGCGGCGGATCGCCTCCGCGGTGGCGGCCAGCTTCGCGCCGTCGGCGGCAGGCCCAATCACCACACCATGCCCTCCCGACGCATTCGCTGGTTTCACCACAAGTTCATCGAGGTGGCTCAGGATATGCTCGCAGGCGTCCTCCTCCGCCGCCCGAAACGTGGGCACGTTTGGCAAGATCGGCTCTTCGCCACGGTAGAAGCGGATCATCTCCGGCACGTACGGGTAGATCGACTTGTCGTCCGCAATGCCTGCGCCGATGCCGTTCACCAGGCACGCCTGCCCAGACCGATAGACATCGAGCAACCCCGCTACCCCAAGTGCCGAGCCCGGGTTGAAGTTCAAGGGGTCGAGGAAGGCGTCGTCCACGCGCCGGTAGATAGCCCCGACCGGCACCTCGCCGCGCGTCGTCTTCATCACCACGCGGTCGCCGCGTACCGCCAGGTCCCGACCCTCGACCAACTGCACGCCCATCTGTTTCGCCAGGAAGCTATGTTCGAAGTACGCCGAGTTGTACATCCCCGGCGTGAGCACCACCACAGGCCCGTCGTGCTGGCAGCGGCGAATAGATTCGTGCAGCCCGTTCGCGTAATCCGAAACCGCCCGCACTCCCGACTGGTTGAACAGGCTCGGTAGCGTACGAGTGCTGATCGAACGGTTCTGAAGCACGTAGGAGACTCCCGAAGGTGTACGCGTGTTGTCCTCGAGCACGTAGATCGTGCCGTCCGCGTCTCGTACCAGGTCGATCCCCGAAATGTGCGCCCAAACTCCGCCCGGCGGAGTGAAGCCCCGCATTGCTGGCTCATATCCCGGCGAACCAAACACGGCCTCCGCCGGCACAACGCCCGCACTGATGATCCGTTGCTCGTTGTAGACGTCCTGGATGAAGGCGTTCAGGGCCATCACGCGCTGTTTCAGCCCGCTCTCGACGCGCTCCCATTCCTTGGCTTCAATCAGCCGGGGAACCAGGTCGAACGGAAAGATCCGCTCGATACCGCTCCCCTCTGAGTACACATTGAATGTGATGCCGAGGTTTAGGAACGCCAGGTCAGCACGCCGCTGGCGCTCGTCAAGGTCCTCGGTGCTCAGCGATTCGAGCGCCTCGACGACGGCGCGGCAGTGCTCGCGCGGCATCCCTCGCGAAGCGAAGAGCTCGTCGTAATCGGCCCCCGGGTCGTACGCCTCTCGAAAGCGTGGCATCCATTGGAGTCTAGCACCGCCGCATTTCCGGCCTGTTTCGCAGTTGCGAGGATCCGGAGGGCCCCGGAGCCCTCGAGGCCCGCTCATGCTGCCCATTAGATGCGTTTCTCCTGCGCCGGTTGGGACCACTACGGCCACGATGCTGGTCCGCCGATTACTGAAACATGACCGACCGTTTGAAGTCCCTCGAGTCCCGTTGGAACTGGCGTGTCTCCGCCCACACCCGGGTGGCATCGCTTGTCACCCTCTGGTTCGTCATCTTCAGCATGGGTTCCCTGGGCGTCTTTCTGGTGCCCCTCGCCGCTCTCCGCACCCTTGCCTCGTTCGTCCAAACGGCACTCAACGTACGTCTCGGCAAGCACGTCCCCGTCGAAAAGCAATCGAAACTGGACTGGCTTCTCGTGGCTGCCATTTACGTTGGTGCTGAAGGTGCCGCCGTCGCCGCGAACATCACGGGGAGCATGCAGTCGCCGCTGCTCTACGTTCCGATGCTGCTCCCCTTTACGTTGCTCCAGGTGCGCATGACCGGCCGCTCGTTCGCCGCGCACAACCAGCAGCGCGCCGACAACGTTGTCGCCTTCCGCCTCGAAAAGTACCAGCGAGCAGACGCCGCGTAGTAGAGCGTTCGGCCCCCGTGGACACGCTCAACCTGCGCTCGCCGAACGCCCTCCGGCGGCTCGGTTATCCTGCCCGCAGAGGTGGCGCACATGGCAACCCTACGAAACGTCACGAACGGCGAGACGCTCGCCGACCAGCTGCTCTTCGCGCGGGGCGTAGTTTCGCGCACGCGCGGACTGATGCTCCGCGGCAGCCTTCCCGATGGCGGCGGGCTGGTCATCCATCCCTGCAGCTCCATCCACATGATGTTCATGCGTTTCCCCATCGACGCCGTCTTCTACGACAAGGAACAGCGCGTCACGAAGGTAGCCCAAGGTGTGCGCACGTGGACCGGCCTGGCGTTTGGCGGCCGCGGGGCCAAAGGCGTGGTCGAGCTTCCTGTTGGCGCCGCAAGCAGAGTGGAGCCCGGCCACCAGCTAGAGTTCGATCCGCCACTCCACCCCTAACCACGCATCACAGCAGGGGCCACCGCGCGCTCGCTTCATAGGCATGAGCGATGGCGTGGTGGATCCAGATCTGCGCGAGGATCTCAGACTT
>JBDSEP010000230.1:0-5123 GCA_039919985.1 Tepidiformaceae bacterium
CAACAGAGCCCCGGTGGGTCACAGCCAGCCGAAACCCCAAGCGAATTCGCCGACATGCTGCGAAACATCGCGAACAAGAAGAAGGACTTCCTCGGCGCGCTCCCGGAGGACGTTGCTGGCCAGGTGAAGCAGCTCCAGAACTACGAGTTCATGGACCCCGAAGCCCAGGAGAAGTTCAACGAACTCCTTGAGAGCCTGAAGAAGGCCATGACCGAGACCTTCTTCAAGGACATGTACGAGCAGATAGCCAACATGGGCCCGGAAGAGCTCGAGCGCATGAAAAACATGGTCTCGGACCTCAACCAGATGCTCCAGGACAAGATGCAGGGTCGCGAGTCGGACTTCGACGGCTTCATGGATAAGTACGGCGAGTTCTTCGGTGACAATCCCCCGAAGTCACTCGATGAGCTCATCGCCCAGATGCAGCACCAGATGGGCCAGATGCAGAGCCTGATGGATAGCCTCCCTGGCGAAATGCGCCAGCAGCTCTCGGACCTCCTCTCCGAAAAAGTAGGAGATCCCGGCCTCCAGCAGGGCCTCAGCGAACTCGGCCAAAACCTCGAATACCTCTTCCCAATGCGGGAGCTGCGCAACCAGTACCCCTTCCGTGGCGAGGAGTCGATTGACCTCGAATCCGCGATGGGCCTCATGGACCAGATGCAGTCCATCGACGAGCTCGAACGCCAGCTCGAGCGTACCCAGTACGGCGGCGAGATCGATGATATCGACGCCGAAAAGCTCGAAGATCTGCTCGGTCCCGAAGCGCGCGACACGCTGGACCAGCTCAAGCAGTTCCTGGAAGTGCTGGAAGACGCTGGCTACATCCGCAAGAAGGGCAACAGCTGGGAGCTAACGCCTCGCGGCACCCGCAAAATCGGTCAGCGCGCCCTAGGCGAGATCTACTCCTCGCTCAAGAAAGATAGTTTCGGCAAACACGAGATCCGCGAAAGCGGCACCGGCGGAGATCGCACCGAGCAGACCAAGAAGTACGAGTTCGGCGACCCCTTCTACCTCGATATTCAGAAGACGATCATGAACTCGATGTACCGCGAGGGGCCTGGCGTGCCCATTCACCTCAAGCCCGATGACTTCGAAGTGGCGCGCACCGAACTGCTTACCCAGACCGCAACAGTGATCATGCTCGACCTCAGCTGGTCCATGGCCCTCCGCGGCAGCTTCCAGGCGGCCAAGAAGGTCGCCCTCGCGCTCAACAATCTGATCTCGTCCCAGTACCAGCGGGATAGCCTCTACATCATCGGCTTCAGCGCCTATGCCCGCGAACTCAAGGCGGACGAACTCCCCTACGTGCGCTGGGATGAATCGGTGCTCGGCACCAATATGCACCACGCCCTGATGATCGCCCAGAAGCTGCTCGCCAAGCACACCGCCGGGACCCGCCAGATCATCATGATCTCCGATGGCGAACCCACCGCTCACCTGGAGAAGGGCCGCAGCTACTTCGCCTACCCGCCGAGCCCGATCACTATTCGGGAGACGCTCAAAGAGGTGAAACGTTGCACCACCAAAAACATCACTATCAACACCTTCATGCTCGATCGCAACTACTACCTCAAGGAGTTCGTCAATCAGGTAGCGCGCATCAACAAGGGCCGGGTTTTCTACACCACGCCCGATAAGCTGGGCGAGTACATCCTGGTGGACTACGTGGCGAGCAAAAAGAAGAAGCTCTCTGGGATTGGCTGAGCCCTCGCGCCCCGACATGGGCATGCTCCCAAAGCCTTCCGCTTTCGAGCCCTGGCTTCGTCGCCTTCCGGGCTTCGCCAACGCCTCAGTCGCTAGCATCCAGGTGGCAGACGGAGGCGCTTCGAACATCACCTGCTGCGTCGCCGTCACCGACGGCGCGTATCCCGCTGTTGCCCTCCGCCTCCAGCGAGAGCGCGGCATCTTCGAACCATACGATGTCCTCCGCGAAGGCGAGGTGCTCCGCAGGCTCGCGAACTCTGCGGTGCCCGTCCCGCGCATGCTCGGCGGCGAGGCCGACCGCGCCGTGCTCGGTGCGCCCTTCATCGTCATGGAATGGGTGGATGCGCCCCACATGGGCCTCGCCCCGGATGCTGACTACGCAGCCTTCACTGCCGCCGTTGCCGCGGTTCATCGCGCCGATTGGCAGGCCCTCGGACTCCACTTCCTTGGCGTGCCCGCCGATGCGCGCGCCGCCGTTCTTGCCGAACTGGACACGGTGGCCGCGCGCATGCCCGCTTTCGGCTGCCAATCCGAGCCTCTGCTCGTAAGCGCCCTGGCCACTCTTCGCGGCGTCGCGCCGGGCGGTGGAACACTCCAGCTCTGCCAGGGCGATATCAACATCTTTAACTACCTCTTCCGGGGCGGGAAGGTGGTGGCCGTCGTCGATTGGGAGCAGGCGCGGATTGGCGACGCCCGCTCCGATGTCGGCCAATTGGTCGCCCTCTCCCATCTCAAGGGCGCCCCATTCGGGCCAGTTGGACGGATGAACTTCGTGCTCGCCTACGAAGCCGCCACCGGACGTACGCTTACGAACATGGCCTACTTCCGCGCACTCTGGCTCTTCGAACTGGGAGTCATCTTTCGCGGCTGGATGGCCTTCAACGAGTCCGAACCCTGGTACTCCTGGAGTCGTCTGACCGAGCTGCTCGAGGCCTCGCTGGCAGAGATAGCCTGAGTGCCCTGGCGCGAAAACCTCACGGCCTACTTCACCTCCCGGCTCCCTTCCGCCACGGCTGTGCGAATCGCCGCCCTTACCAACATGACCGCCGGCGCGAGCAACGACACCGTTGGTCTCGACCTCAGCATCCGCTGCGATGACCACGAGTTCGCACTGCCGCTCGTGCTCCGCCCCCAGCGCACAGAGGGCATCCTCGCGCCCTACGATGTGGAGCGGCAGTTCCGCGTGATGCGCAGGCTCGCTCTCACGACGGTTCCGGTGCCCGCCGTCCTCTGGTACGAAGGCGACCGAGCTGTGCTCGGCGCGCCCTTCTTCCTAATGGAACGCATCGCGGGGGAGACGCTCCCGCTCTTCTGGTACGGCCCTTCGCCCCGCCTCATGGCCGCCGCCAGCATGCTCGCCGCCATCCACGCTGTGGATTGGCGTGCCGCCGGACTTGCCTTCCTCCTGCCGCCGACACCCGCCGCCGAGGAGGCGCTGCCCCGGCCTGTAGAGTGTGAACTCGCAGCCTGGAGGCTTCGTGCTGATGGCTTCCGCATCGGTCGCGCACCACTGCTCGTCGCGCTCGCAGACTTCCTCGTCCACAACGAGCCCAGCGACGCCCAGCATCAATTCCTGCACGGTGACCCAAATCCCGGCAACTACCTCTTCCAGGGCGATCACGTCGCCGCTGTGGTCGATTGGGAGTTGGCCGCTATCGGCGACCCCCGCTCGGACCTCGGCTTCTACGCTGCCCTCCTCAGGGTCTTCGGCGGAATGCCGGGCCAGGGCGGAACAACGCTGCTCTCGGAGGCCTACGCCGCAGTCACTGGCGCCCCGATTGCATGCCTCGAATACTACGAAGCGCTCGGCCTCTACCGGATGATGATCATCCTCACCGGCTGGGGCGGGCGCATCGGCGGATTCTCGCACTACGGAATGGATACCATCGCCCGGCGATTAACCGTCCTTCTCGGGCCTAACTGGGCGCACGGGGACGACCAACTTGGCCCTCCGTGACCACCGCGTAGCCGTCGGCGGCCCACCACCGGTTATCCGCTGCCGCGCGGATCCTTCGCCTTCTCCCGCCCCCCGGCAGGTAGTGAAAACACGAACGTCGTGCCCTTGCCCGGCTCGCTCGTCGCCCAGATTTCGCCCCCATGCGCGCGCACGATTTCTCGGCTGATTGCGAGCCCGAGGCCGTGCCCTTTCCGTCCGCCGCCTTCTTTGCCGTTCGCCCCGTTCGCATCGCCCGCCGACCGATAGAACCGCTCGAACAGGTGAGGCAGCTCGTCGGGCGCTATCCCGTGGCCAGTGTCGCTGACAGTCACCTGCACACTTTCCGGCTGAAAGTCTCGTGAGGTGATGCGCACAGTGCCTCCGGAAGGTGTGTGGCGAAACGCGTTGTCCAGCAGGTTGTTCATCACCTGCTCCAGCCGGTCGAAATCCCCTCGAACGTGCGCCTCCCCCTGCAGATTCATCGCCAGCGCCACGCCGGAGTCCTCGCTTCGCAGGGCGAACACCTCGGATACATGTTCGAACAACTCGTTCAGGTTCAGCTCATCCTGCTGCATCGAAACCTGGCCGCTCTCTAGCCGCGAGAGATCGAGCAACTCCTGTACGAGCCGCAGCACGCGGTTCGATTCATCGTTGATGACCCGTGCCGAGCGCTGGATGCCTACCTGGTCCTCGATTGTGCCATCCAGAAGCGCCTCGCTGAAGCCGTGGATCGAGGTCAGCGGTGTCTTCAGTTCATGCGAAATATTCGCCAGGAAGTCCCGCAGCGTCTGTTGCGAACGTTGCACCTCGGCCGTCATGCGATTGAAATTCGCGGCCAACTCCCGAACCTCCTTTGGGCCTGTTGCCGGAACCCGCTGACGGTAGTTTCCCCGAGCCACCGACCGCGCCGCGCGGGCGATGTTGCGGAGCGGCGCGGCAACACTCTGGCTCAGGAGGAAGCCCAGGACCAACGCCGCCGCCACACCGATGAGCCCTGAGAAGAGCAGCCGCGGCAACAAGTCACCAAGCACTTCGCCCAGGCTCGCCGCCGGCTTCGCCACGATGATGGCCGCAGCCTCCGTCCCCGGGAAGGCGTCGAGTACCTTCTCGCTGAGCGCCATGCGAACGCAGAGCAACGGCGGCTTACCTGGCGCCTCCACCCGGCAGTGCTGGGGCTTCCGGCCGTCCGTGGCAGCCGTGCTCGCGTCGTTCACGTCCGTCACCCTGGCGTTCTCCAGCGAGTAGTCGGCCGGGCTCGCGGAATACCCGGGGATCACGCGTCCGTTCCGATCGATGAGCGCCAGCGACGTCTGGCCGCTGGCGCGCTCCCCCTCGCCCGGGTTGAAGAACGACCGCAGCGCCAGCAGAAGGTCCTGCGATTCCGGCGGAGCCTGGTCCGGCACGCTCCCCCGGCTCTGAACGGCCAGCCGGATTTCCGCGTTGGCCTGCGAATCGACGAGCGGGCCAAGGTCATCCAACGACC
>JBDSEP010000254.1:0-2909 GCA_039919985.1 Tepidiformaceae bacterium
GCGCACGTATCGGCGCTATCCACTCGGTGATCTTTGGAGGTTTCAGCCCACGTTCCATTCGCGACCGCGTCGACGATTCGACATGCAAGGCGGTGATCACGCAGGACGAAGGCAAGCGAGGTGGGCGCCTGGTGCCGCTCAAAGCGAACGTCGATGAGGCGCTCAGTGCACCGGGGCACAGCGTCGAGTTCGTGTTCGTGTACAAGCACACGGGAAATGCCGTGGACATGCTGGAGGGCCGCGACCACTGGTGGGCGGACGCGGTAGCGGACCAGACCGCCAGTTGCGAACCGGAGGCGATGGACTCGGAAGACCCGCTCTTCATCCTTTACACCTCCGGATCGACCGGAAAGCCAAAAGGGGTGCTACACACGCAGGCAGGCTATCTGCTCTACGCAAAGGTGACGCACCAGTACGTCTTCGACCTGAAGGAGGATGACGTTTACTGCTGCGCGGCGGACGTCGGGTGGGTCACCGGCCACAGCTACATCGTCTACGGCCCGTTGGCGAACGGGACGACGAGCGTCATGTTCGAATCGATACCGACCTATCCAGACGCGGGGCGCTATTGGGAGATGGTCGACCGGCTGGGCATCACGATCCTCTACACCGCGCCGACGGCCATCCGGGCGATCGCCCGCGAGGGGGATGGTCCGGTGAAGCGTTACAGCCGAAAGAGCCTACGGGTGCTCGGTTCGGTGGGCGAGCCCATCAACCCGGAGGCCTGGCGCTGGTACTACCGTGTAGTCGGCGAAGCGAACTGCGCGGTGGTCGATACCTACTGGCAGACCGAGACCGGCGGCCACATGATCACTGGTCTACCGGGGGCGATCGACATGAAGCCGGGATCGGGTTCGCTGCCCTTCTTCGGTGTGCAGCCGAGCGTGGTGGACGAAGCCGGGGAAGAATTGAAGGGGAACGACGTCACTGGGCGGCTCTGCTTCGATAGCTCGTGGCCGGGGATGATGCGCACCATCTACGGCGACCACGAGCGGTTCGTGCAGACCTACCTGAGCACCTACAGGGGCCGCTACTTCACTGGCGACGGCTGTCATCGCGATGACGATGGGTATTACTGGATAACCGGCCGCGTGGACGACGTGCTGAATGTCGCCGGCCACCGCCTCGGCACCGCAGAGATCGAGGGTGCGCTGGTCGGCCACGAAGCTTGTGCGGAGGCAGCGGTTGTGGGCTATCCGCATGACGTGAAGGGGACGGGCATCTACGCCTACGTGCTCCTGAACAGCGGATACACGGGTTCTGCGGAACTCGAAAAACAACTGAAGGACGCGGTGAGAGCCGACATTAGTGCTATCGCTACGCCGGACAAGATCCAGTTCGTCGAGGGATTGCCGAAGACGCGCTCGGGGAAGATCATGCGGCGAATCCTGCGCAAGATCGCCGAGGGTGAGCCCGAGAACGTCGGCGACGTGACTACGCTTGCCGACCCAGCCGTAGTGGAGGATATCGTCCGAGGCGCCGTCTGACCGTTTGCGCCGGGGAAGCCTACAGGGCGGCGGGCCGCCTGCGCGAGATATCGGCGCAAGTCTCGCATACGCTTTCGGGGATGACGCCGAAGCGCATGAGAAGGGCGAAAATCTTGCAGCCGAGGCAGTAACCGAGGAACGACTCGAGCGAGGCTGCCACGAGAATGGCTGCAGTGCAGACGTAAGCGAGGGGCTCGAGGCCCAGAGCGAAGTAGCTCACCGCGGCCACCAGGGAAAGGCTGGCGCCGATGCCCTGCGCGAACCGCTTGGGCGGTCCTGGTGTGAGGCGAGGAGCGATGCCGACTCGAGGCTCCACTACTCGCGTGACCAGCAGCCCTAGCGGACTAATTCGCGCGCCAGCGAGCACGCGGGCAACGAAGCCATAGGCGATCACCAGCAGCAGCGGCGAGAATCCGCTGGCAAGGAAGAGCGCCGTCATCGCGACAACCCCGCCTGCGACCAATCGGGCGGCGACTTCGTTGACGGGATCGGGAAAGGTGAAGAAGGAACGCATGCTGGTAGCGTAGGGAGTCCGGAGGCATGTGGCAATAGTTGACTGGATTAGTCAACAATCCCGAAGGTCTAGTAGGGCAAGCCTTTGAGACCGTAGAGAGAGCGTCCGAAGGAGGCCCGGCCGAGGTGACCGTTGCCGTGGCCGATGAGCCCGTGGCCGATCGCCTCCATGCGGGGAATGTCCCCCCAGGGACGAATGAAGAGCACTCCGGAGAGGTACTCCATGCTCATCGCCTCAATCCGGGGGACGACGGCGGCGGCTACGGCCCGGGTGTAAGTGCTGAACTCCGCAGGCGCGGGAAAGGTCATCGAATAGGCGTCTTCCGGGTCTTGGCCGGTGCCCTGGTCAACGCGCGGCAGGCCCCACTTCGCATCGAAGCCCTCGCGCAGCCACACCGGCTGCTCCCGTTCGAAGACGAAATGAACGATGTTGTCGATTGTCCGCACGACGTGCCAGACATCCCAGCCTATGGAGTTAGTTACGCCACCACGCGTATCGCAAAGTTGCTCCACGCTAAGACCGTCAACGGCCGCCTCGGAGTAGAGGAGGACCCGTTGAACGAGCGTCGCGAGTTGCGCTGGCATGGTCGGGGGGTTCCCCATTCCGGGAAGATTGGGCATGGCTTTCGCACCTCAGGGGGATAAGCCAACTTCGGACAGCGCCGTCAGCGACGGAAGTGGCCAGAACAGAGAGAGCCCGCCTCGCGGCGGGCTCTCGTCTTGCGATGCTGTGCGCCCTTAGACGCCGCCGGCGACGGCCGCGGTGTTGCTGTGCTGACCGGCATCAACACGGTGGCACCAGACCCAGTGCTCCTTCTCGGCCGTGCCGACGTTTCGCCAATCCGGCTTGCGGGTGCGGCATTCGTCGATGGCGATTGGGCAGCGAGTATGGAAGACGCAGCCACTCGG
>JBDSEP010000271.1:0-11808 GCA_039919985.1 Tepidiformaceae bacterium
CCGCCCGTCAGCATCCGCACGGCGCTCGCGAACTGCTTCCCCCGCTCCGTCGGCGCATCCGGACTGCCAAGCGCCTTCGGGAGCAGCTGGAGCAGAATCGTTGGGATCTCCTTCGAGCCCTCACCGATCGGAATCCTCACGCCAGAGGTGAACTCCGCCAGCGCCGTCCATGAGGTGAGGAAGTCGATCTGCTCTTCTCCGGCGAGCGCCCCACAGATCGCGAGCGCGCCGTCGTAGGCGTCGGGGAAGTTTTCGAGTGAGAGAGCGACGACGTTCCCACCCATGCTGGCACCGACCAGATATGAACGCTTCGCCCTACCGAACTTCTCTTCGAACACGCCTTTCAGCGCCAGCGTGTCGTCTGCGCCGATTCCCGGCACGTAGCCGTTCTCACTATAGCTACTCGCCGCCCACGCGTAGCCCTCGGCGATCAGCTGGTCGCGAAGGGCCTTTGGAGGCGGATCAACCGCCACTTCGGTGCCGAACCCCGCGTATCCGTGCGCGTAGTAGACAACTTCGCCGTTCCACTTCCCGGGCATCTCAATCTGGTAAACCGCGCGACCGATGGTGCCAACCGTGGCCGTGGCGCCCGCCACAGGGACGAAGGCCGGGTTCTTCGCGGTCGTAATCACTCCGGCCGAGCTGCCTAGTGTGCGGACCGCGGATGCCGCGCCCGTGGGCGCTGCAGTCAGCGACCGACTCTCCGCAAGGGCCGTGGTTGCCGGACTCGCGGTAGGAGAAGTGGAAGCTGTGGAAACCGCGACCTTGTCGCCTCCGCCGCACGCGGCAGCGAGCAACATTGTGCTGCCAGCGATGAAATAAAGGAGCCTAGGAAACCGGAACATGAAAACGAGTGTAGAGCCTCGCGACTCCCGAGGAAGCCGCTCGCGCCCGCGGAGGTTCAGTTCGAGGAAGGCCCCTCCGCGGGTTCTGTGATGCGCAGCAATTCGGCGGTCAGCTCTTCCGCGCTGCGAACTTCGGCGTCCGGGATCTCCTGCACCGAGCGAGGCTGCTGTGCGATGTGGCGGCCCGTGCGAAAGAGGACCGTTCGCATTCCTAGCAGCTTCGCCGGGACGATGTCGTTGTCGACCCGGTCACCGACCATCACGCACTCGTCCCGCTCTACCTCCATGTCCTCCAAGGCGCGCAGGAAGAGGCGCACGTCTGGCTTTCGGAAGCCGTGGTGGCCAGACACTTCGCGATGCGCGAAGTAGCGTCCAACGCCCAGCGAATCGAGTTCTGCGACTGCCCGCCTTGGCTGGTTAGCGGCCAATCCCAGGAGGATCCCGCGGCTGTGCAGCGCTTCTACAAGTGCACGAATCCCGCTCCGAAGTTCGATGCCCCCACGAACCGACGTCTGCTCTACACCATGAAACGCCGCGAAGGCTCGCTCTGCGACCTGTGCGTCTCCGCTCGCGAGCCGCCAGATGATGCTCGCGTACGTGTCGGGCGCGAACGCGGCGACCGCCCAGTCGTTCGCCGCAGAGTACGCCGCGTCGCTCACTTCGATGCCCTCCGCCTCCATGGCCGCCCGGATCGCGCGGTCTTTCTCCGCTTCTGAGATCACCTCGGTGTCAATTGGTCCACCGACGTCGAAGAGGACCGCCCGGAGCGGCCTGGCGAAACGGGTTGGTTCGGCGGCCATGCTGGGCCAATGGTACGCTCTGCCCGTGAATCTCGACGACGCCCGGTCGCAGTTCCAGGTCCTTTATGGCGCCGGGCCATCGCAGCTGGTGCGCTCCCCAGGTCGCGTAAACCTCATCGGCGAACACACCGACTACTCCGACCTTCCGGTGTTGCCAATTGCGATTGGGCAGTCGCTCCTGATCGCCGCCACCGCGCGCGATGACGGCCTCGTTCGCATCGCCTCCACGCAGTTCGAAACGCCCGCCGAGTTTCATCGCGGGCAGCGCGATGAGGAGCTGCTCGCCCCCTGGCACCGCTACCTCGCGGGCGCGCTCGCCCAGCTCGCCGACATCGCTCCCAGGCAGGGCGCCGACCTTCTCGTAGCCGGTGACCTCCCCTCATCAGGCGGGCTCAGCTCCTCGTCGGCGCTCACCGTCGGGGTCCTCGCCGCCCTCGCACACATTTGGGGTTCGCCACTTTCCCGCCAAGACCTGGCCAGCCGGGCGATCGTTGCCGAGCGCCACGTTGGCGTAGAGAGCGGCGGCATGGACCAGACGGTGATCGCGTTCGCCAGGGCCGGGCACGCTTTGCGCATCGACTTCAAGCCGCCGGGGCAGTGCGACGTGCGAATTCCGGAAGGCCTCGCCTTCGTCGTCGCTTCTTCCGGTGAAGAGGCGCCGAAGGGCGGCGGTGTCCGCGAGGCTTACAACGAACGCGTCGTCGGTGCCCGAATCGCCGCGACCATGATCGCCGACGAGATCGGCGTGGACCTCGATTTTCCGCCCACCTTGGGGCAGATCTCCGACGTCGATGTCGTAGATATCCTCGTCGACGGCCTCCCGGAGCGCGTTACCCCGCAGGAGGTGGCGCACGGCGCGCAGGTGGAAGTGGCCCGCCTCGTCCAGCTCACCTCCTCGACCTTCGACCACATGGCCAAAGTCCCGGTGAAGCGAATCGCCCGCCACATCCTGGGCGAAGCCGAACGCGTCTCGCTCGCCGAGGCCGCCCTCGAAGCCGGCGACCTCCAGCGGTTCGGCGCTCTGCTGAACGAGTCTCACAACAGCCTGCGCGAAGATTTCCGCTGCAGTACCCCGGCGCTAGATCGGCTTTGCGCCGCCATGCGAAAGGCCAACGCCTTCGGTTCCCGCCTCACCGGCGCCGGATTCGGAGGCTTCGCGCTCGCGGCCTGCTCCCCCGCCGATGTTCCGGCTGTGCTCGCCTCAGCCATCGCGGCCACTGGAGGACCGGCCTTCGAGGTGCGCGCGGCGGACGGGCTGCGGGTTTTGTGATAACACGCGCCGTCCTGCTCGCCGCGGGTCGGGGCAGTCGCCTCGGCGCGCTCACCGATAGCATGCCAAAGCCTCTGCTTCCCGTGGCGGGACGCCCGATCATCGTCCACATCCTCGACGGGTTGCGCCGCGCAGGCATCGAGGAGATCGCCATCGTGACGGGCTACCTCGGCGACTTGCTGGAGCGCGAACTCGGCAACGGCGAGGCGAGCGACCTGCGCCTCCACTATCTCCGCCAGGAACGGCTCGAAGGCAGCGCCCGGGCACTCGCCCTCGCCCGCGATTGGCTCGGCGACGAGCGCTTCTTCGTAGGCTGGGGAGATATTCTCGTCCGCCCTGAGAACTATCGCCGTGTCATTCGTGCGTCTCACGTCGCGGATGCCGCAATAGCGGTCAACGAGGTGGACGACCCGTGCGCAGGAGCGGCGGTCTATCTCGATGACGCGAACGTGGTCCAGCGAATCGTGGAGAAGCCCGTCCGCGGGACGTCGAGTACGCACTGGAACAACGCTGGGCTCTGCGTTGTTGGCCCATCCGTCTGGGAACAGATCGACCGCCTGGAACCGTCTGCCCGCGGCGAGTACGAGCTTCCTCAGGCACTGGCCGCGCTCGTCGCCACCGGTGCCCGAGTCGTCGCCGCCCCCGTGGAAGGCGAGTGGTTCGACATCGGTACGCCGGAGGACCTTGAACGCGCGCGGACGGC
Organism: Tepidiformaceae bacterium; assembly: GCA_039919985.1. Lineage (GTDB taxonomy): Bacteria > Chloroflexota > Dehalococcoidia > Tepidiformales > Tepidiformaceae > PNKC01. The sequence goes on from JBDSEP010000271.1 coordinate 3,619, forward strand.
GTACAGCCGCTGACGCGAACGGCCCAGAACCGGGGGGCCGGTTACGATAGCCCCATGGCGAATCTCCCATGGGACCTGTGGCTTAATCCGGTCGATCTGCCCGAGGGGCTCGCCGCGGTCCACGAGTACGATGCTGCCAGCGGCCGGCTCGCGGTAACGGTCAGAAATCGCTCCGAGGACACGTTGAAGCCGCGCGACCTCCGCTTCTGGGCGGAGTTGGACGAACCCGCGGCCGACGGGTGGGCCTGGCTCCACGGCCGCTACATGCAGACCGACGCCCTCGTACGAAACTTTGGCGCGCCTCCCGAAGTCGGCTACGACGGCCGCTATGCGCGCGCCGTGGAGCACGGCCGGCGCTACATCAGCCGCGAGGCAGCGTCCGTTACGCTCCTCTCGCAGGGGTCGCCCGCGCTCTTCATTGGGTGCCTTCGCATCGACCGTTTCTTCTTCGATATCGAAGTCGAGCTGAACGAGGACGAATCACGGGTGCGCGGCCTCGGCTTCGTTTTCGATCTGGACGGTCTCGAGCTGGCCCCCGGTGAAGAGCTGGAGCTGCCGCCGATCCTGCTGATTGATGGCCGCGACGAACGCCTGCTGATCTACCGCTACGCCGATGAGGTCGCCGCCGAGATGTCCGCTCGCGTGCCCGACCACGTCCCCACGGGCTGGTGCAGTTGGTACTACTTCTACAACAGGGTGAGCGAGGCGGATGTGTTGGCGAACCTGGCCGAGATGCGTGCCACCTCGCACCCCGCGGACTACGTCCAGATTGACGACGGTTTTCAGAGCTTCACGGGCGACTGGCTCGTGCCGAACGAGAAGTTTCCTTCAGGTATGAAGGCGCTGGCCGATGCCATTCGCACTGCGGACTACCGGCCCGGACTTTGGCTTGCACCACTTGTGCTCCACGAGGATTCGGCAGCGCTCCGAGCCCACCCCGACGTGGTGTTGAGAGGCGACGATGGCGAAATCGTCTTCGTGCCCACCTGGTTGGGACGCTGCGCCCTCCTCGATTGCACGAACCCCGCCGCCGAAGCGTGGCTGCGCAACACCGTGCGCACTGTGGTTCATGAATGGGGCTACGAGTATCTCAAGCTGGACGCGCTCTCCTTCGCCGCGCGGCCAGCCTCTACCGTGCGCTACTTCCTTCCCGGCACCACGGCCGCTGCTAACCTCCGCCGGGGGCTCGAAATCGTTCGCGAAGCCGCTGGCGACGATACCTTCATCCTGGGATGCACCTGCCACTTCGGCCCCGCCGTCGGACTCGTGGACGCCATGCGCGTCGGCCCAGACGTGAAGGAGCTTTGGGCCGACGGACCAAATCCCTCTGTAAGGCACGCCATGCGCCTCACCCTCCAGCGCAACTGGATGCACAATCGCTGGTGGGCGAACGACCCGGATTGCCTGATCGTTCGCCAAACAGAAACGGCGCTCTCCGAGGCGGAAGTGCGATTCCTCGCGACGGGCATCGCCATGAGCGGCGGCATGGTGGTCGCCAGTGACAACCTCCCGAAGCTCACGCCAGAACGGCGCAACATGGCTCTCGCCCTCTTCCCCTCCCCCGGCGTGGCCGGGGAGGCATATGAGGTCTCCGATGGCCCGGTTCCCTTCGCATGGCGCTCCGATCTTGGCGAAGGTCGCGGACTCGTGGGCTTCCTGAACTGGAGCGATTCGCCGCGCTGGGTGGTCGCCGGCGAGTACCTGCGTCCCGGCGAAGTGGCCTTCGATGTCTGGAACGCTCGCCTACTCGGAATGGGCGATACCCTTCTGCAGCCGCACGAAGGCGCCCTCTGGCAGGTCTCCGCCCGGGCGAAAACGCCCCGCGTGGTGGGCGATTCCGCCAGCCTCACCTACGGCACCCTCTTTCAGCGCCCGGTCAGCGGGCGCATCCAGGTGCGAAACGACCTTTCGCGCCCTCGCGTCATCGCCATCGAGGCTCGCGGCCAGGTTTTCGAAGTAGAACTCCACCCCGGCGAGATGCGCTGGTTCGATTAGCCCGTCCTGGCTAGCTCGCCTTCCGCACCGTGGTCTTGCGCTTGGCGAACGCCGCCTTACCTCTGGCGCTTCGTTCGAGAAGCTTCACATTCGCCGCTTCGCGTTCGGCCTGGGGTCGGGCGGGCGGCATCTTGGCTGGCTCCAAGGTGTTCGTGGTGTAGCTGCAGTGAGGGTAGTTCCAGCAGCCGTAGAACACGCCTCGCCGCGTGGTCTTCTCCACCAGCTGGCCAGTCTCTGGTTCCTCCGGGCAGGCCACACCCACCGGCACGCCGGAACGGAAGTCGCACTTCTTGGTTTCGCGCTGGGTGCAATCGATGTACGGACCGTAGGGTCCGGTCTTCTGCACCGTCGCCTGCCCGCACTTCGGGCAGGCGTACGCCGTCTCCTTCGGTGCCGCCACAAACACCGGCTGACGATTCTCATCCATCGGCAGTGAATTGCTGCATTCGGGATAGCGCGGACAAGCGAAAAACTCGCCGTTCCGCCCCCACTTGATGACGAGGTTCGACTCATTGCAGACGTTGCAGCGAATGTCCGTTTTCTCTTCGAGCTTGATCGCACCCTTCTCGGCTTCGTCAAGTGACTTCTTGAACTCCGGCCAGAAGCCTTCGAGCACACTCGCGTAGTCGCGCTCCCCGTCCGCCACCTGGTCCAGTTCCAGTTCCATATCGCCGGTGAACGGGACCGCAACATACTTCCGCATATGCTCGTCGAGCAGGTCATGCACGAGGAATCCGAGCTTCTGGGGCACGAGCGCGCGGCCCTGCTTCGTGACGTAGTCGCGCTTCTGTACGGTCTGCACGATGGACGCGTAGGTGCTTGGGCGGCCAATCCCCTGCTCTTCAAGCGCCTTCACGAGTGATGCTTCCGTGTAACGCGGCGGCGGCTCCGTGTGGTGCTGGCGCCCATCGACGTTGCGCCGGTCGAGGGCCTCGCCTTCCGCCACGTCGGGCAGGCTGCCTTCGGCGTCTTCGTCGGGCTCCGTGTCACTGGCGTCTGCGCCGTAGACCACAAGGTGGCCAGCGAAGACGAGGTGCTGAGCGCCGGCACGGAAGGTGCCCCGGACCGTGGCGCCTTCCCGCGCTTCGATCTCCAGGCTTACCGTCGTATATCGCGCATCCGACATCTGGCTCGCCACGAATCGCTGCCAGACCAGGGTGTAGACGCGCATCTGGTCCGCATTCAGCGTCCCGCGGAGCGACTCGGGGGAGCGCGAGGGGTCCGTGGGCCGGATCGCTTCGTGCGCCTCCTGAGCCCCCTTTGTGCGAGTGCTGTAGACCCGCTCCTTGGCCGGGACGTACTCCGCACCCCAGCGCTCACCGATATAGGCACGAGCCACTCGCCGAGCCTCGGGAGAGACATTCAGCGAGTCGGTGCGCATGTAGGTGATCAGCCCGGGCTGCCCCTGGATACCTTCGTACAACTCCTGGGCAACGCCCATGGCGCGGCTGGCGCCCATATTCAACCGGTTGTTCGCCGCCTGCTGGAACGTACTCGTCGTAAACGCCGGCACCGGCGAACGCGATTTCTCCCCCTTTTTCACGGATGCAACCCGGAAATCCGAGCGGTTGAGTTGGGCAACAAGTTCGTTCGCCGCCGCCTCGTTCGGGATCGCCGGTCCGGCCTCCTTGAAGAGGGGCTTCATCGAAGCACCCTTAGGCATGGCCGGGAAGCGCACGAGCTCCGCCTCAAACTCGCGGTTCGTACGCGCCAACTTTGCGTGAATGGACCAGTACTCCGTGGCCCGGAAGTCCGTGATCTCGCGCTCTCGCTTCACGATTAGACCGAGCGCCACGCTCTGCACGCGCCCGGCGCTAGCCCCGCGGCTCACCTTCTTCTGCACAAACCAGGTCAGCGGAAAGCCGATCAGCCGATCGAGGACGCGCCGCGCCTGCTGCGCATCCACAAGGTCCTGGTCCAGTTTGCCGTGGCGGGTGTGTTCGCCGCCGGAGGCCGGGTTCAGAGCCTCTTCGAACGCTCGCTCGATCGCCGGCTTCGTGATCTCGTGGAAGACTACCCGCGAAGTCTTCGACTCCGGGATCCCCGCCGCTTCGCGGATATGCCAGGCGATCGCCTCTCCCTCGCGGTCGGGGTCTGTCGAGAGGAAGACGCGCTCGGCATCCTTCGCCGCCTCCGCTATCTCCTTGATGATGCTGGACTTATCCACGCCCCGTTTCTTGTCCTTCACCACTACGTACTTTGGCGTGAAATCGAGGGCCTCGATGTTCTCCACGCCGTAGCCGTACGGCGGCAGATCCCGCACATGGCCCACCGAGGCAATCACGACATAGTCGTCACCGAGGATGTTCCCGACCGTCCGCGCCTTCGTTGGCGATTCCACGATCACCAGGTTGCGCGCCTTGCGCCCCCCACGAGCTTTTGCCGCGACGGGGGCAGCCGGCTTCGGTACTGGACGCCGGGCGGGTGGTCTCTTCTTGGCAGTCGCGGCAGTCTTGCGGACTGGTTTAGTGGTTGGTGCTGTGGTCAAAAAGTCTACCTTTGCCGGTGTTTCCGGCGGCTGTTCAAGTGAAGGCGCGGGGCGAAGGTGCCCGCTTCCTTATTTATGGCTAACGCCACCAGCGCGCCTTGTCAAGCTTTTGAGTACGCCATGGATCCGTTTTGCCTTACCAGGCCCTTCAGTTCCAGGATCTGGAGCGTGCTGCTGATCATCGCGATCGGATGCCCCGTCGTTCGCGCGATGTCGTCGATGTGAGTCGGAGAATCGTTGAGGTAGCTGAGGAGCGAATCTTCGTCGGCGTTCGTGGTCGGCGCTTCTCGCAGAGGTAACGGCGGCGCGCTGCTCCGGGTTAACGGCAGCTGCGCCGCCACGCTGATGAGATTCAACTCTTCGCAGAGCTGCTCCGGCGTGACCACAATCCGAGCCGTGCTCTCGCGAATCAGCTGGTTCGTCCCCTGGCTCTGCCGCGAAAAGATGCTTCCCGGGATGGCGAACACGTCCCGCCCCTGTTCGAAAGCCCAGTTGGCGGTGTGCAGCGCCCCGCTCCCTTCGCCCGCTTCCACTACCAGCGTCGCCCGTGCCAAACCAGAGACGATCCGGTTGCGCCGCGGGAAGTAGTCACGCCGCGCCGGGATGCCCACAGGATATTCGCTCACGAGGCAACCGTTCTCGAGGATCCGCTCGGCCAGGCCGGCGTTCTCGCGGGGGTAGATCTGGTCGACCCCGCCGGCCAGCGCGGCCACGGTTGGCGCGCCCTGTTCGAGCGCCACGCGGTGGGCAATAGCGTCCACTCCGCGAGCCAGCCCACTGATGATCGAAACGCCGGCCCGGGCCAGAGCCTCGCAGAAATGCTCGGTCGCCTGCCGCCCGTAGGGTGTGACGTGACGCGTACCTACCACCGCCACGGCCTGCGGAAACTGGGGGTCCAGTGCCCCGCGTACAAACAGCACCGGCGGGCTCTGCGGAATCTCCTTGAGGGACTCGGGGAATGCATCGTCGAGCCACGTGAGCGCCCGGGCCTGGTGCTGGCGCAGCAGCTCGAGCTCGCGCTCTGGTGCAAAACTGGCACGGGCCTTGCTCATCGCCGAGACGTACTGCTGGTCCATTCCGATGCGGCTCAGCTCCGCCGGGGGCACGCTCCACGCCTCGCGGATCCCGCCGAAACGCGAGAGCAGCAGCGAGAAGTTCGTGCTTCCCAGGCCCGCACGTCGCAACGCCAGCCAGTAAGGCAATTCCGGGGAATCGCTCATAGAGGGCGAATCATACAGACCCCGGCCAACCATGCTCAGCGACTTGCTACGCGCTCCGCTTCGTCTTCGCGGCTCCGAGCGATGCGCAGCCGGCGCACTCGTCGTCCCGCCATGCTCAGCACCTTCAGGTTCAGTCCGCCCACGGAGACCTCATCCCCTACGCTCGGCAGCCTTCCCAGTTGGTGGATCAGGAAACCCCCGACGGTGTCGAAGTCCTCGGACTCCACCTCGTACCCGAAGAGTTCGCGCAGCGTATCGGTCGTCATTCCGGCATCGAGCACCACCTCGTCTTCGGAGATCACCTCCATCGCGGGCCGGGCCACGTCGTACTCATCTTCGATCTCGCCCACGATCTCCTCAAGAAGGTCCTCGATCGTCACGAGCCCCGCCGTGCCTCCGTACTCGTCGACGACGATAGCCATGTGGCTCCGCGAGCCCTGCATCTCCGTCAGCAACTGGTCCAGACGCTTCGACTCGGGGATGAACACGGCCTCTCGGAGCATCTCCGCCAGTTGGCGGTCGTGCCCACCGTTCGCCACTGCTCGCAGCAGATCTTTGGCGTAGATAATTCCGACGATGTCGTCGATGTTCTCTCGAAAGACCGGCACCCGGCTGAATCCGCGCTCGTTCACAATAGTCGCGACGTCCATGACGCTCTGTTCAATGTCCGCCGCCGCCACGTCGATTCGCGGCACCATGATTTCGCGCGCCGTCTTATCCTCCAGCGCGATGATCCCGCGAATCATGCGCCGTTCCTGCTCCTCCACGCCGCCCGCCGTTTCCTCGCGCTCCACCAGTGAGAGGATGTCTCCGCTGCCGTCAGGTACCACCGCGCTCAGCGAGCGGGCGATCAGCCGCGCGGGCAGACCAAGGATGAACGCCGGAATAGCGAATACCAGTCCTGTGACCTGCACCACCCGGCTGAGCCGAATGGCCGAGTATTCCGGCCGACGTGCTGCCATAAGGCCAACGGTCATCTGCACAATCGCCGCCCAGACCCCTCCGAGCAGACCCACGCCGATGGCGCCCACTGCCGGTTCGTGTGCCCGCACCCCGAGGAACGCGAATACGGAAACCACCGTCGCCGCGAAGAGCACTCGCGCTGCCGTGAGCGCTGCGAGGAACTTCTGGGGATAATCCAGCCCCCCCGCGATGCGCCGTGCACGAGGGTCGCCGCGCGAAGCGATAGCCTGGATTCGTACATCGCTCGCCCGCTCCAGCGCCGTCTCGGCGGCAGCTACCGCCGCGAGCCCGAGCGAGGCGATGATGATCACGCTGACTGAGGAGATTGCCACGCCGCTCATTCCTAGTTCGCCCCTTTCTCGGGCAGGGCGCGCGCTGGCACACCGGCCACCCGTGCACCCGGCGGTACGTCCTTCGTCACCACCGAGCCGGCCGCGGTGAGCGCCCCCTCGCCAATCGTCACCGGCGCCACCAGCATGCTGTCGCACCCGATGAACGCGTCCGCCCCGATGGTTGTCCGGTGCTTCTCCTTGCCATCGAAGTTGCAGGTGATCGTCCCCGCCGCAATGTTCGCCCGCTCCCCGACATCCGCATCGCCGAGGTAGCTGAAGTGGTGCATCTTCACGCCCGCGCCGAGCACGGAGTTCTTCACCTCGGCGTAGTTTCCCAACTGACAGTCGTCGCCAATATCGGCGTTGCCGCGGACATGCGCGAACGGCCCAACGCTCACTTGGGTGCCGATCTTCGAGTCCTCGATGTTCGACGACTGCACGCGGCAGTTCGCCCCCACGATCGCGTTTCGCAGGGTGGTCCCCGGGCCGATTACGGAGCCGGTAGAGACCTTGGTCGCACCTTGCAGGTAACAGTTCGGCAGGATGGTCACGTCCTGTTCGAGACGCACGCCGGCGTCGATGTACGTCGTTGCGGGGTCCGTGATGGTCACGCCGTTGAGCATGTGTTGGTCAAGGATTCGCGTACGCAGGATTCGCTCCGCTTCTGCCAGCCCTCGCCGGTCGTCGAAGTCAGCGACTTCTGACGGGTCGGCGGTCACGGGGACGCCCGGGTTGCCTTGAGCGGCTGCTGCCGAGATCAGGTGCGTCAGGTAGTACTCACCCTTCGGGCTCAGCGGCAGGTCCGCAACGTTTTGCCACAGCCACGCAGCATCGAACAGGTACTTGCCAGCGTTCACCTCCGCCGGGCCTTGGGGACCGTCGTAGTCGGCGGCTTCGACGACTGCGCTGGCACGACCGCTCGAATCGCGAATCACGCGGCCCATCTTCCCGGATTCTGGCGCGACGTACGTTAGGAAAGCGGCCGGGGCGTTCCCCCGGCTCGCGGAGAGCCTCTCCAGCACCCCGGGGGTGAGCAGGGGCGAGTCACCGTTCAGCACGAGCACTTCATCGCAGCCTTCGAGCGCTGAAGCGCAGCGGCGTACTGCGTCACCGGTGCCCAGCAATTCGGTCTGCTCGACAAACTTCACGTCCATGCCCGCGAACGCGGCGCGAACCTGCTCACTTTCGTGCC
>JBDSEP010000272.1:0-3031 GCA_039919985.1 Tepidiformaceae bacterium
TAATGCAGGTCCTCTGGATTCCTGTGCGCTCGGTAATGGGCCAGGCGTCACCGGACCCAATCGCGCCCGTGACGATCGATGGCGTCCTTTCGTACACGATCAACGCCTTCCCGCAATTCAAGTGGCAGTACCCGATGGAGGTTCTGCCGGACCGGTTCATGTTGTACGGCCAGTATGTGCTGGCGAATTTCGGGTGGAGCGGGATCTTTGTTGGCTTCCTTGGAGCGGCAGCACTTGCCCTGTTCCGCCCGCGGACGTTCATGATGCTGGCGTTACTCTGGGGCACTCACGTCCTCTTCTTCATGGAGTATCGGGCGCAGGACCTGGACGTTTTCTTCATCCCGGCGCACCTCTTCCTCGCGGTCGCGATCGGCTTCGGGGCATCAGTCTTGCTAACGGCCGCGGAGGATGTCAGCCGGCGGATACCTCTCTCGGTGGCGGCGCCCTACGCTGCGCTCGTCGTCGTGCTCGCCGCGCCGTTGCTCTTCCAGTTCCGCGAAAACTACGCGGCGAACGACCAGAGCAGCCACACCGAGATCAACGACTTCTACCGAAACGTGTATGCGGCACTCCCGGAAGGCGCGGTGCTACAGGGTAGCCCCGGCGTTGGTGGCTTCGACACCGCCTACTACCAGATGGTGTACGACGACAGGCCGGACGTGACAGTCCTCGCGGCGACCCGCTTCCGCCCGGGCGACGCCACGAGCACCCAGGGCCGGCCAACGTACACGGTGAACGGAGCCGGTGGTTTCGGACGCGGCCCCGGCCAGCTCGCTGCGAGCGGTCAAAACTGGAGCATCCCGGTCCTCGTCTCCCCCGCGCACGAACAGCTCGTGCCGATCTTCGGCCGCCGTGACCTGACCCTCTACCGCAGCTCGCCAGCGCCGCCGCAACTCGTGACCAGCGACACGCCCGTCATCGTGCTCGACGCCGCCGGTCCGGGCGCCACGCTGGTGGGAACGGACCTCTCGTCGCTTAACGTGCGACGGGGCGGGACTCTCCATGTCCGGCTCTACTGGCGGGTGACTTCCTCAGCCTCGGTCACGCTGGGCGTCGGAGATGGGGATGCGCCCACGACCACCCACCAGGTGGGTTTCGGCCTCCTCGACCGCTACACCCGTGAGGTCGGAGTCATCGAGGGCAAGACGATCGTCGAAGAGTTTGACCTCGTTGTGCTCAGCAGCTCACCGGTCGGTCCGCAGCCGCTCGTAGCCCGCATCGGCGCGGGCGCGAACGGCACTTCCGTCACCATCGCCACCCTCACCCCCACCCTGGAGTAGCGTCATGCAAGAAGAATCCACCATGGACCTGAAGAGCACCGTTGCCGGGTACACGCTTCGCCAGCGGAGGGTCGTCCTGGCCAGCGTCGGCGTCCTCGCTCTAATCGGCATCAGCATCGCGTTCGCATCGGGAGTGTACATCGGCAACAACCGCGAGCTAGCGCCCGGTGCTGCGCCATCGTTCCCAGGCCAGCGCCCGAACGGTCCAGGGCCACAGGGGCCGGGACAACAGGGCGGCGTAGGAGGCCCGCAGGGCGGCCCGGGAGTGCAGGGTGGCCAGCCGCAACAGCAGAGGGCAGGCGGCGCACAGCAACCTGTCCCTTCGCGCTAACCTGGGGCTTCATCGCACGAGACGGGTCGATTCTTGTCCTCGGGGTGCCGGGCGGCGAGTTGCGCGTTGCCATCGACGCCACGACGCGATTCGTGCGTGACGGTCAGCCGATCGACCCCGGGCAAATCGCACAGGGAGCGCAGGTTGGCGTCCGCTACCGCCAGGGCTCAGCCATCGTGGACCTGGTGCAGGTGATCACTGGGCAGCCTCGGAACTGACGACCGACAATCGACACGATCGCAAGATAGTGACGAGCCGCAGTGCCAAGCTCCTCAAGGCAGCAAGAGGAATTACTCCGTCAGTTGGAAGGTGCGAACACTCCGTCAGCGATCTCCGTCATGCAGCCCTCCATCCGACCAGCCGCCCAACTCCCCCTCGGTCGAGGCCAACGGGTACAACCTCAACAAAGCCCATCGTCTCGCTTTCAGGCGGATCACGACGCGCGAGTGTAGAGTAGCGCCATGAGTGAACAGCCCGTGGCCCGCCTGCGTCTGGCAACCGACGAGGAACTCTCAGAACGGTTCCGCACCAAAACTGACTCGTTAACTCGAGTCTTCGGCCATAACTCGGCCCTTCTGGAACGCTGGTATGAGTGGTATCGCCCGCTGGTCCGCGATATGTCTCTGTCGGCCAGGCTAAAGGAGATCGTCCGCTTCCGGGTCGCCCAGCTCAACGCCTGCGATTACTGACAAGCCGCCCGGCTTCCGGTGTCACCGGAAGGAGGAATCCTCGAAGAGGAAACCATCGCGGGCATCCGCAACTGGTCGGATGCCGACTTCACTGAGGCGGAGAAGGCGGCACTTCACTACACCGAGCGACTGTTCATCGACCACAACAACGTCGACCAGGAACTCTTTGATGAATTGCTTCGGTTTTACACCGAGGAGCAAGTGGTCGAGCTGGGCTGGGCCGTGGTTAGCTATCTCGGCTTCGGTCGGTTGATCCATACCTTCGGGTTACGACCGAACGAATAGCCGGGGCTGAATCCCGACATGATGCGAGGTTCGTGTTCCATCGGGCCGCCGCTCGGACGTCTTCCACCCGCGGAGCCGATTTCCGAACTGCAAGCCGTCTACAAGCCTAGTCGCCCCGTTTCGACTCATCGCGAGATGGCTGGCCCGCGTACTCTTCGAAAGCAGCTTTACACTCAACACAGGCCCCTGGGAGATGGGAGGTGAGCCTTCCTCGATCGTCTTCTCGCACCACGCACACACAACTTTATTCTTCATCAGTAAGAATCTGGAAGGGATCGCGGAAAGTCGTGAAACGGGCCTGCCCGAGACCGCGGCCCTTCGAAAAGAGTCGCGATACGATAGACAGGCCGCCGTTTCGAATAAAGCGAAGCGGTGCCCCCGCCAGGTTGCGTACCCGTGAGCACCGCCGACGCAGACTAACTATCCCGCCCGATTCCGGCATTGGG